>SMXP01000121.1 GCA_004356335.1 Alphaproteobacteria bacterium
CTTGGCTGCTTCGGCCAGTTTTTCGGGATCCAACAAATCACCGATAATCATTTCCTGTTCGGGGCGCCGATAAGGTGAATCTCTTCGATCAAATATACGGACCTTGTAACCCGTTTCGCTGAGCAGATCGGCCATGTGGCTGCCGATAAATCCACTACCCCCGGTGACCAAAATCATTTGTCCTGGGTCGATCGTCGAAGCGTTCATCGTTTATGTAATCCCGTGACAGCGAAAGCTTAGGTATCACCGACAATTCAAAAAGGTAATGACGACTATGATAGTCACTCCACGCATAAGCCGCAATTGCCTAGAGCACCGGCCAAGTTATCACGGCGATGGAACAAAGTCAGCGCGTGCTTGCCCGATCCCCTCACTCTGCCTCAGGCAAGCAGATGGTTAATAAATTGTCATGGGCATTGAGCAAACGAACCGGCCATTCGTGGTGCTTATTGGAATCATACCATGTTTTGCGCCATACTTCCTGTTTGGCCGATCCCATCAATACCAAACAGATCCGATGGGCCTTCAACAAGGCGCGCGGTGACAGACTGATTCGCCGATAAGGGGCGTTTGGTGCCGGCGGCTTCGGCGTGCTGATCCAATACGCCTGTTGGCTGTTCAGGGTCGGGTGTGCGGCAAATAAGGAAGCTATATGCCCGTCCATACCCATGCCCAAGAGGACACAATCAATTTCAAGACCACTTTTCCGAGCGGTTCGGCTGGCCAGTTTTGCGGCCTCTTCCGGCGAGCTATCGGTCTGCCAAAGAGGGATGAATTGTGCCTGGGCGGCGGCAGTTCCGGAAACAAGACTTTTGATCATGCGCTCGTTGGAGTCTTGATGATCGGGCGGCACCCATCTCTCGTCAGTCAGGGCCAGGGTGATCGACGACCAGTCTAAATCCATGGCTAAGATCGCCGGCAAATAATGCCGGGGTGTGGCACCGCCCGATAAGGCGAGCATGGCGGATCCGCGCCGATCCACCGCCTTCTGCAGAGTTTCCCTTGTGACAGAGGCAAGGTGCGCGATGGCGGCGTTTTTTTTATCGAATGCGTTCACGTAATGCTCTGCGTGACTGGCTATTAGAGCGCCGTGCGCAAAAGTGTGTGCGGTTTTGCGCGTAAACGGCGCGACCAAACAATAACTTAGAGCATCGCAAGTGATTCCAAAACAGCGAGCGATGCTCTAGCGCGCGCGTGCCGGTGTCAGCCTGTGCCGAACCCAGTCGCGGATGGTCCGTAATGGCGGCTTAATGCTGTTTATCCATAGGCCGTGCGCCCAATTTTGGGTTCTTCGGACCCTGAGCCCGACGCTCATATAAAATGTGCCAAATGCCAAACAATGCAGCGACATCTTTAAAAGACGCTCGGGCAGCAGCGATCCTCTAAAAGCGATGGTCAAGCATCTGTTCGATGCCGGATCGATGATTGTTGGATAGCATGCCAGTTTGTGGAAGGTAGACGCGTGTTCATGGGACGCCGATTGCCATTCGGCCACGACAACCACATAACCTTTGTCTAGTAGGAAACCGGCAACATCATGCACCGATTGTCCATTATCTCTGGTATTATCGGCGTGCCATTCGCTGATCACCAAAGTCGGCGCCTGTTCCGACCAGGGAAAAGCCTGGAGCGTTTTGATATTGGACGGCGACGATTTAAAATGCACAAGGCCAAGTCCGGTCATCCCGCGCAGCCGTAAAATTGATTCCAGTTCCGAAATTTTGATGGTCTTTGGCTCGATATGTGTCTTTTTTTCTTTTGAGAAGGGATGTTTTCGGTCAATTCCAACGTCTTTGATGACGGCATAAAGATGTTCCGGCGCCCCACTTATATCCAAACGGCTGGCCTGTTTATCAACGAGGGCCTTGATCAGTTCCATCTGGAAGAATTGCCCATCAAATTGTGCCTTATCCATCGGTGTAAACGGACCGGCAATCACATCGTGGTGGATCGACAATCTAAGGGTCGATGAAATCCTGTCCTTCTTGGCGAGAGGGGATAAACTCTTCTTGTTGCTATTGGTTGAGGTTTTAGAAGCCCCTAAAGGGGTTTGACTTTGCTTTGGCCCGTCTGATTTTGAGATTATGTCGGCGAAGCAAGCAAAGGGAAAAACATCAAGCCGCGATCTTGCATTGAGGTTGACGACTTTTACATGATTGGCGTCCAAAACAACTTTAGCGTGGCGCCAGCTTTCAAGATGAAGATCCTTGGTCAGTTCAGGTAAACTATATTTGTCGCCTTTGCGCTGATAGCCTTCAAAAAAATAGTTTGGATTGTGCTTTTCTTCTTCGATTTCCAATTCCAGGCGATCGCGTTGGACAGCACCCTCGACAATCGACGTATAATCGCAGTCGACTCCCAAGATGTAGATATTTCGGTATCCCATATAAGCGGCCCATAGAGCGCTATGACTCCCTGTTGTGATATCGGGCGGCCGAAAAAACCTCGAAAATAGACACACGTCGTCAAAATTAATAACCGGCGGCTTCGAGGCAATATCGCCTAAAGCCTCGATCAAATTACGTCTTAAAAGAAATCCCCGGATGCCAAACTCTTTCGCATGAGTGATAAGGCGGCCAATTTCATCTTGGTGAGACAGGCCGACGATCAAATCAAGACAAGCGTAATACGTAGGATACCAATCAATCGTTTGCCAATATCGGTAGGCGGCGTTCATACCGATAGTGTCAAACCCACGCAGGTCGTCAAATTCAAGGTCCCGCAAAGACGGACCGTTGCCCATAACAAAACAGGTGACCTTCATAGACGGTTTCCATTGCCCTTGCGCGTTAGTCGGTTCACAATGAAACAGTATAGGCGGCGCTTGATTCGACCCCTTCACCCTCCTTATACATTATATGGATTGTCACGCCAAAGGAGCAGCAGGTAAAAGAAGCGTGAAGCTGTCAATGCGAAAATGTCTGATCCTTTGTCGCTAGGGAGGAAATTTCATCGATTATGAGTGCCCTTTTGATCACCACATCCAGCTTCAACACGAGCGCCAATCCGGCGCTTCAGGAGCTTGCTGCGAAGGGCTATAAAATCATCACGAATCCCCATAATCGCCGTCTCACGGAAGACGAAGCCGTAGAGCTTTTCACGAAATATGATCCTGTAGGCATGATCGCTGGCGTTGAACCTTTGACACGGCGAGCTTTGGAGCGGGCGCCTAAATTGCGCGTAATTGCGCGGTGCGGAACCGGCCTTGATAACGTCGATTTGGATGCAGCACGCGATTTGGGTAAGGCTGTCTACCATACGCCCGATGCCACATCCCAACCGGTTGCCGAGCTTACCATCGGTCTTATTCTTGCGGCGCTTCGGCATATCACGCTGGCCGATCGGGAAATTCGCAATCAAAAATGGCAAGCTCGAATGGGCAATTTGCTGCAAGGCAAATGTGTTGGCCTTATTGGTGGTGGTCGAATCGGATTGAAAGTGGCGGATCTGGTTTCCGGTTTCGGTGCCAGCATTCTTATTCACGATCCGATGGTCGATGCGACGCAATTAACCTACCAACTTGTCGGGCTCGACGACCTGCTAACCCGGGCAGACATTGTGTCGCTTCATATTCCTTATAACGAAACGACCCACCAACTCATCAACCAGGAGCGGTTGTCGCGAATGAAATCGACCGCCATACTGATCAATACGGCGCGTGGCGGGCTGGTGAATGAAGCCGCACTATATGAGGCACTCAAGCATAATCGGATCGGCGGCGCCGCATTGGATGTTTTTGAACACGAGCCTTACAAAGGGCCATTGGTTGAATTGGATAATTTGGTTGTTACGGCCCATATGGGTTCTTATGCGGCCGAAGCCCGCACCGCCATGGAGCTTGAGGCGGCAAGACTATTGTTGCACGGTCTGGAAAAAGCCGATTTTACTTGAGTCACCATTGCTTGTTTAGGTTGCCGCCTCCAGAGAACGCAAATAATCCCCATAGGCATCCTTCAGCCCATCGTTCAGACTGATCTCAGGCTGCCAGCCAAGCGCCCTCAACTTGCTGCTGTCCAGGAATTTGCGCGGTGTGCCATCGGGCTTGCTGGTATCGAAAATCAGCTCTCCCTTATAGCCAACAGTCTTGCCGACAGCTTCGGCGAGTTCCCGGATGGTTATTTCACGTCCCGAGCCAACATTGATGTGGGAAATCATTTCTTGCGTCATGTCACTTATGACGTGTCTGTCGAGATTCATGACGAACACGCAGGCGCTCGCTAAATCGTCCACATGGAGGAATTCTCTTTTCACCTGTCCGGTTCCCCACACGTCAACAGTCGCTTGGTTGGCCGTTTTTGCTTCATGGAATCTCTTGATTAGGGAGGGGATCACATGACTATTCCGATCGTGATAGGTATCATTAGGCCCATAAATGTTATTCGGCATGATCGACCGATAGTCGGTATTAAATTGGCGATTATAGGATTCGCACAGCTTGATGCCGGCAATTTTAGCAATGGCATAAGGTTCGTTGGTCGGTTCGAGAGGGCCCGAAAGAAGAGCCTCCTCTTTGATGGGCTGTGTTGCAAGTTTCGGATAGATGCATGCGGTTCCCAAGAACAAAAGTTGCCGCACGCCGCTGTTGTGGGCCTGATGGATTAGATTGCATTCGATCATCAGATTTTCATAAATGAAATTCGCCGGATATTCATTATTGGCAAAAATGCCGCCGACTTTAGCGGCCGCGACGACAACGTAATCAATGGCCGTGGTCTGAAAGAAATCGTGCACGGCCCGTTGATCGGTCAGATCGAGTTCACCGTGGGATCGGGTTATCAAATTATCATAACCATGCGCTTCCAGCCGGCGCATGATGGTCGATCCGACCATGCCTTTGTGTCCCGCTATGAAGAATTTTGTATTCTTATCCAGCACGGTTACGGCACCTTTATTCGAATTGATTATTAACTTTAAAACCGCTCTGCTTAAGAAGCCGATCTCGCCGCGCCTCCTTGAGGTCGGCAGCAATCATTTCGGCGATTAACTCATCAAGAGAGATTTTTGCTTCCCAACCCAATTTCTCCCGCGCCTTGCTTGGATCCCCCAATAAATTTTCGACTTCCGTCGGGCGATAATAGCGTGGATCGATGCGAACAATCACGGTGCCGCTTTTGACTGTGTCAAATTCCGAATGGGTCGACTCGGCGATGACGGCAATTTCATCCTTGCCCTCACCCTTGAATTCCAACAGGAAACCAAGTTGCTCGGCGGCCTTTGTTACAAAGCTACGAATCGAATGCTGCCGCCCGGTTGCGATGACATAATCCTCCGGCTCGTCCTGTTGTAGCATGAGCCATTGCATCTCGACATATTCCTTGGCGTGGCCCCAATCGCGCCGTGCATTGAGATTTCCAAGATATAGGCAATCTTGCAGGCCCATTGCGATACGGGTCAAAGCACGCGTAATCTTGCGTGTGACGAAAGTTTCACCGCGCAATTCCGATTCATGATTAAACAAAATGCCGTTACAGCCGAAAATTCCATAGGCCTCACGGTAATTCACCGTAATCCAATAGGCGTAAAGTTTTGCCACACCATAAGGAGAGCGCGGATAAAACCGTGTCATCTCTGTTTGGGGCACTTCAGCGGCATTGCCGTAAAGTTCCGATGTGGACGCCTGATAGAATTTGGATTTCTTTTCGAGCTTTAGGATACGAATGGCTTCGAGAATTCGCAAAGTACCGATAGCGTCGACATTAGCGGTATATTCGGGACTCTCGAATGACACGGCCACATGGCTTTGAGCCCCGAGATTATAGATTTCGTCCGGCTGACTTTCCTGGACAATCCGCACAATATTGCTTGTATCGGTAAGGTCGCCGTAATGCAGAATGAGCTTGCGGTTGCTTACATGAGGGTCCTGATAAATATCGTCTATTCGTTGTGTATTAAATAATGACGACCGTCGTTTTATGCCGTGCACCACATAGCCTTTGGCTAGAAGAAACCGTGCAAGATAGGCTCCGTCCTGGCCGGTAATGCCGGTGATAAGAGCGACTTTTTCGGTCATTTTCTGGTCTTTCGATTATCGCGTATTACATTGTGCTTGTTTTATCAGGATGCAAATGGCATTTGCCTTAAGATCTCCCTGCGCCATCATCACAATCGGTCATAAAATTAAGAGTGCCGCGTAGGACGCCATTCATGACGCGTCATTATATGCCATGCGGAGTGCTTTACGAAATAGACAAGCCAAAACGGATCAAACCGGCTGGCATCAAGGATCTTTTTCCAAGCCTTCGGCAGTGATCCCTTGCTGGCATATTTGATTGCCAAATATCCCGAAACCCAACCATACCATCGGCGGAAAAATCGGCGCGCCGGGGCGGACTGTGCCGCCGATAAATTCGTAGCGGCAATAGTCAACATTTCTTCGAAAATATCCAAATTGTCGCCATGGATGTTGAATGTTAGAGATCCGGCATGGGCACCGTATTGATAGATTGTCTGATTAATCGGCTGGGTTCGCATATCGCGTAAAAGGCATTTTGCGAGAAACAGCCGATCGGCGCAGCGGGGATACGTGATGTCGAACTGTCCGATCTCCTTGAAGACTCGCTTGCGAAAAAATCGGGCATTGGTGAGAGTCTGCGCCGAGATCAAATCACCGGCACGAAGCTTTTTCATGGCTTCGCTACCGATTTCAAGCACCGTGCCATCTTCCAAAGACCGAATCTCCACAGCGCCGCACACGGAATCGATGTCGGGATGGGCGTCGAATGTCTCCAATACGCATTTGAGAGCGCCGGGAAGATATTTGTCGTCGGTGTTGAGAAACCCGATAATCTCGCCTTGAGCCCGCGCCAATCCTTTATTCATGGCGTCATAGACCCCTAGATCCGGCTCGCAAAAGATCGTCAATTCCGGATAATTCGCCAGAACGTCCAGAGTGCCATCGGTAGATTCGCCATCGACAACGATATGCTCAACGCCGTCTATTCCCTGAGTCACCACGCTGTCTATAGCCTGCGCAACAAAGGACTTCCTATTGAGGCAAGGCGTTATGATGGTAATTTTGATCACAAATCGGGGCCATCGTGATGAAGAGTGTCGAGCTTGACTTTAGGTAACGGTGATCCCTACGGACTTTTTAGAGCATTTTCGATAGCTGCTCGATCAGTTTGACCGTTGGGCAATGGCTCGTCAACGTGGCGTAAATCCAAAGACAGCCGCCTTACGGGCAGCTGTCTTTAACCTCGTTCAAATATGACCAATCCGCACGTCATGACAATCAGCGCAGGTCGTTAATTATTGTTCCGCACTTTCACTTTCGTCTGAACCGGTTTCGCTCGTTTCGCCGTCGTCTCCCTCGGTCGACTCCGCCGGCATGTTTTCCGATTGCCCTTCATCACTTTCGGAACCCGAATCACCGGTCTCATCGGTCTGTGATGTAACGTCATCGGCCGCCTTGGTTTGTTCCATCAAATAGACGATTAGATTGATTCGGTCCTGTTCGCGATTGAGCCCGACAAACGCCATCTTATTATTCGGCAAGAAATCCTTCGGCTTGGCCAGCCAGCCATTGAGCTTGTCTGGGGTCCATGTGAAATCGGCGTCTTGCAGCGCTTGCGAGTATTTGAACTCTTCCCGAAAGCCGACTTCACTATCGAACAACCCCCATAGATTGGGTCCTACTCTATCGCGGTCCCCTTCGGCTAAAGTGTGGCACGCGCGGCATCTCAAGAATGTCGTTTTGCCCTTCGTGATATCCGCGCTTGCGAGCATTTCGTCCGTCACGATTTCCTGAGCATTGCCGGGTGCGGCAAGACAAACAAATGCAATTGCGATGACAAGACCAACAATCTTCTCCATAACTCTCCTGTTACCCCTCATATTTGGAACGGTTTGATCGGCAAGCCCCCCGGCCCCTCTTTAAAGCGGTGCACCATACTCAAATGCAGGGTCCGGCGAAAGTCCTCGTGCCGGGCAAGGCATATCCTCTTCGATGGCGGTTCTCAAGTCTCGAGGACAAAAGTGCCCATTTTGTGACGCCGGACCCTAAGATTTTAGATGAATTTGAATCATAGTTGAGCGGTTCGTTTCAATGAGGCTCAAAGTCGTCCCGCTACACTGGTCCCGATTTGAAGTTGGGGGCCGGCGCGGTGGCAATTGTCCAAAATATCTCGCTTTGTTTCTTATCCATACTGGTTGCTGCATGTCAGAACGTAGCGGGCGTTGAATTGAGCGCACCGATGCACTTGGGTGAAACCGCTGTTCCTCCCTTTGGCTTCATGGAATTCTGCGACCGTATGCCGCAAGATTGCCGGCCGGCATCGGGCACGAGGCGGCCGGTAAGACTGACGGCAGCTAGATGGCAGCAACTCAATCAAGTTAATGACAACGTCAATGAAACCGTGACACCTCTCACGGACCAAGAGCTTTATCAGCGGCGTGAATACTGGACCTATCCTTCTGTCGCTGGGGATTGCGAGGATTTCGTTTTACTCAAGCGCAAGCGCCTGCTTGAACTGGGCTGGCCGGCGAATGCTTTGCTGATTTCGGTCGCCTATGACCGGGATGGTGCTGCCCATGCGGTTTTGGTCGTAACCACCAGCCAGGGAGATTATGTGCTCGACAATCAAATCGGCACCATTTTGCCGTGGCGGCATACACCTTACGTTTGGTCGACTCGCCAATCCACTCAAGATCCATTGCGCTGGGTAAGCTTACGCCGGCCGTTAAGCGAGGCGACGGCTACTTCCGCAAGCCCCTAATTCCTGTTTGCCATTGTGCTCGTCACTCGATGGGGTCGATTTGACCTCGTTTAAGCCCGCGGACGAGAAACCGGCCCGGATGAAGGCTGTGCGCCACCCTTCGTTCGACCGGCCAAGGTTCTCCCGACATTTGACTGGCCAGCAGCTCGGCTCCGAGCATGGCCGAAGTGAGACCCCGCGAGCCCAAGGCCAAATGGCCGTAAAGGCCGGTGAAATATTGTGCCGGCGGGTAAGCCTCCTGGCGGCCATGGCGAAGCCCGGCATAGGCCTGGCGGTAAAAAACCGGATCGGGCAGAGCGCCGATGATCGGGTGTGCGTCGGGCGTGGTACAGCGCATGGCGGCCCGCCCGTCCAATTTCGTTCCTCGAATTTTCTGAAACAGGTGCGGCAGTGCCTGTCTTACGGCATTAATGTTGCGATCATGATCGGTTGCCTCCACGACTTGCAAGGCTGTTGAGGGGTCCCCCTCGATCCGATTAAAAGTTGCCCCAACGGCGTGGTAACCGCGCGCAGCAGGCGTTATGTAATGGCCGAACGACAGGACAGTTTTGAGTTGCTCGCTCGTTGCGTCTTGCGGCGCCAATGTCATCTGCCCCCGGAGAGCTTGTAGAGGAAGATAAGCACATTGCGCGAAGCGCTTTGCTTCGGCTCCATTGGCCAGAACAAGGTGGGGTGCTGTGGCAATCAATGCCTCCTGTCTGTCCCACAGATGCCAGTGACCGTCCTGCCAACTCAATGACTGTACGTCACACCCCAGTTTGAGTTCTATGCCGGCACTCAATTGCTTGCAGACAGATGGCGGCCCGAGGGTTCCGCCGGTCGGAAAGTAAACGGCTTGATGGTCGATTTTTATACCGGCGAGAGCGCTCGCTTGCGACGCGTTGAGCAGACTCATAAGAGCGGGCGGTAACACGCCGCCGTCAATCAGCGCCCTTTGCCGATCCTTTTCCGTTTGCGTTAGGGCAAGCGCCAATACACCGCAGGCTTCATGCTCAATGTTGGAAGAAGTTTGTCTCAGTCTTGAGAGAATATGGTTGGTGTACTGAAAGGCTTGGGCATAAAAGGCGCTATAGGCCGTATCTTGGCGTTCCAGTCTAGGCATCATTATGCCCACAGGATTGCCCGAAGCTTCCATCGCAAGGTCCTCATGCCGATCGATCAGAATCGTCTGCCAATCTCGGCGCGCCAAGGCTGCCGCGGTCGAGGTACCGGCGATCCCACCGCCAAGAATGATGGCCCGCTTGTCGCTAAATGTGGGCTTGGCAGCGCGGTACCATGGCGCGTCGTGGTGCGCCACGGACCTGCCGGTCAGGCGGCCGGTCAGCATATGGCGTTTTCCGCCATAACCAACGGCTTTGTCCAGTGTGAATCCGACTTCGGACAGACCCCGGCGGACCGCGCCGGCCACGGTGAATGTGGCTAAGGTGGCGCCCGGTCGCGACAGTCGGGCAATTTCCTCAAATAGCGCGGGCCGCCACATATCGGGATTGCTCGACGGCGCGAAGCCGTCGAGATACCACACGTCGATATCCGCCTCTAAAGAGCTAAGGGCGGATCCGGCTTCGTCGAACAGCAGGGTCAGTGTCACACCGTCATCGAATTGAAGACGGTGAAATCCTCTACCCGGCTCCGGATAACAGGCGATCAGGTCGCGCGCGAGATTGAACAGCTCGGCCCACGGATTAAGCGCTCGCTTCAGGTCAGCGCGGGTTAAAGGAAATTCTTCGACCGAAACGTAATGAAGCCGGCAATGTGGCTGTCTTGTCCGGCGCCATTTGTCCCAAGTTGCAAGGAAATTAAGGCCGGCACCAAACCCGGTTTCGCCGATCGAAAAGAAATCGCGACCCTGCCACGCAGCCGGCAGTCCATTGCCTCCAAGAAAAACATGGCGACTCTCGGCAAGGCCGTCCTCAGCAGAAAAATAGATATCGCCAAACCGTTGGGAGACCGGCGTCCGGCCATCCTTCCAATTGATATTAGCGTGCTCGAGTGTTCGGGATGCCATGGGGTTTTGTTAGCCGACATTGAACCCGCGACCGCTTGGTCGCGCTCACGATGTAAATCAATAAGGCAACAGCTCAGACGGTGTCGGCAATTCGGTGAGGCCGCGTGACAATGTAGATAATGACGCTACCCAAAATAACGCCCGTCAAGATCGGCACAAGCCACCCGTTGGCCAGATAGACCGTAATATAAAGAAAGCTTCCTGTGATCATTGTGACCGCCAATACTTTAGCTTTTAGCGGGATCATTTTGTGCTGATGCCAATCCCGTAATTGGGCGCCAAAACGGGGGTGATTGTAGAGCCATTGATGGGCCCGCACGGAGCTTTTGGAAAACGCCCAGAGGGCAATAATGAAAAAGATTGTGGTCGGCAAGACAGGCAAAAACATGCCTAACACGCCTAAACCGACACAGCCAAATCCAAGTGCTAGAAGGCCATACTTGACCGAGCCACAGGCCAAGACGTTGTCTTCACTCACTTGTTTCTTTTCATCGGTCACGGCGGCGATCCCACTTCAAGTCGATTTGCCCGATAAGAACCGGTCGCTAAGCCATTGTCACCCCAGCAGACCCTGTTTGGGACAATTGGTCGCACCCTCATTCTTACTTTAAGGATCGTTATAAATCCAAGTAGATTCGCCAGCTATCTGGCCGCAATATAGTTTCACAGACCTTAGAGCGTTTTCAGGAAAAGCATGCCCCGGCGAAGGCCGGGGTGGATCCGGTTTTCCGTCCGAAAACGCGACCAA
This sequence comes from Alphaproteobacteria bacterium, assembly GCA_004356335.1. Classification (GTDB taxonomy): domain Bacteria; phylum Pseudomonadota; class Alphaproteobacteria; order SMXP01; family SMXP01; genus SMXP01. The sequence continues at coordinate 11,468 of SMXP01000121.1, forward strand.
ACTAGGAATCTAGAGCCGGATCTCGCCCATGGCGTCATGACACGAGCTGCGCGCGCCCTACCCAAAACCGGTTGAGTTTCCGGGTCAGAAAGTCTGGCCGGGCGCGCCCGTCAATTCGTCCCAAGGCTTCAAGATAAGCCGGTACATAGCGAAATGCCGTGGGCAGGCGCGGATAAGTCCGACGGATCCAACGCAGCCCCGCGGCCGCCGCTTGGCGCTCGGGACCGTCAAACGGCAGGCCATAGCCAGCGCGCAAGGGTGCCGGCAGGAATTGGCTGGTCACAGCGCGATACCAATGGGGCATGGGAGGGCCTTTGCGTCTGCCGTCTTTGGTCTTTCCCGACATGAGGAAGTCGCCCATTTCTCGCGCGGCGCGCTTAACATCCAACAGTCCCGATCGATAGGTCTCGTCCATATAGGCGTCGAAGGCGCGCCAATCCTCCGGCAAATCCGTTGATGCCAGGCCGTAAAGACCGGCAAATCGGATCGATTCCTTGTAGAAATCGGCTTTTTCCCCATCCGTAAGAGGCGGGTAAACGAGCTCGTACATTTTGACCGATGTGTCGACCAGGGTGGCATAGACCCAACGCAGGGCCTCGATCTCATTGGCGTAATAGGGGCTGCCGGCCTTGAACGGGCCGGTTGCTTCGTCAAGCTGCCCGCCAATGGCGCTATGCACTGTGTGTAGACGGCGTGCCATGGCGGTGGCCTGATCGACACTGCCGAACACCATGGAAAAAACCACAATGAACGTACGGTGGAAACGGCCGATCGGATCTTCCTTGGTCGTCGATTGTTGGTCCATGGCGGCGCCGACCCAGGGATGGGCTGTTTGCAACAGAGCCGCCCGGCCGGCACCGAGAAATAAGATGGCCTCGCGGTTTACCCGCCAGGTCATCGAGCCCGGTCCGAAGAGACCGTCAATGGGTTTGTCGGCATCGGCGCGCAATTGCGCCAAACGGCGCTCAAGCCGTTGCTCGTCGACGAATACGTAATCTCCTGACCCCATATAGCCTCCCATGGTTGCAGCCGATAGCGGGCTCAGTTTATCGCTTTCGAACCTTAGAGTGTTTCCAGGAAAAGCATGCCCCGGCGAAGGCCGGGGTGGACGCCGATTTTCCGTCCGGAAACACGACAAATCAATAACTTAGGGTCGGGTTTTGATTCTATCAAAACCGGAAAGACCCTAAGGGGAAACAGGCGATGGCCCATGATCGCGGCGATCACGACCCAATGCCCGTGAGAGGCTCATGTATGCCGCATTCGGTCTTGTCGATTTCTTTCCAACGGCCTGAGCGGATATCGCCGCTTCGAGACGGCATGGTGCAGGGCCAGCATCCGATGGACAGGTAGCCCTGCTCGACCATTGGGTGGTGGGGCAGACCGCTTCGCTCGAAAGCGCGGTCAATATCTTCCCGCGTCCAATGTGCCAGCGGATTGATCTTGATGAATTTGCCGCTCGCTTCGAGCCGAGGCAGACGAATACGTTCGCCGCCATGAATTTGTTTGCGACCGTTTATCCATGCGTCGAAACCTTGAAGCCCCCGATCGAGCGGTTTGACTTTTCGAATGTTGCAGCATTTGTCCGTATCCTTTTGCCACAACGTTTCATCGGGATCATGGGTCGCGATGTCCTCTGGGTCGGGGGTGATGGACCTCACGTCTTTGAGGCCCAATAATTCCGAGACTTTCTCGCGGTACTCGAGGGTCTGGGCAAAATGCATGCCCGTATCGATAAATATCACCGGCAAATCGCGTTTGATTCTGGACACGAAATCCAACAGCACCGCCGCTTCCGATCCGAAAGAAGAGACAAGCGCAATGCGCCCTGCGAACTCGTCTTGGATCATGGCGCGGAGAAATTCTTCCGTATCGGCATCGGCGTATTTTAGGTCAAGCTGCTTGACCCGTTCAACAGGACTCGTTCGTTCAGGTGCGAACGATTTGGGCCTTGTTAATTCTTCCGCCAGGATCTTTGCTTGATCCCGTTCCTGCTCTTTGACCGCGGTCTGACTCATTCCATTACTCCGCCGCGTCGCGTTTCCAGCGACGCAATTGAAGAATTGAGCGGCGATCATCGGCTGCCGGCTGATACACCACGCTAAGTTCCTGGGCTGCTTCCAACCAGTCTTGAAGCACGTGCTCGTCTTTGACTTGGAAGGCATCGATGCCGCATCTATGCATGAAGAAAAGCTGGTCGCGCAGCACATCTCCGACGGCGCGCACCTCGCCGTCAAAGCCATACCGTTCCCGCAACAACCGAGCATAAGAAAAGGCGCGACCATCTTTGAATACCGGGAATTCAAGCGCGACGAGTGCAAGTTTAGTCAAATCATCCGCGATCAGTGCGGGAGATTGATCGCTCGCGAGCTTTACCCCTATCGGGCCTTGGCGCTCAATCAATTGATCGCGCTCTTGCTGCCAACGATCCAAACTCACCACAATATGCTGGTTATTCCCCGGCACGGGCGCATCGTCAGCGAGAAAGATCCAAGGATCCTCAGCTAACTGATTATCTTTAATCAGCGCCATAGAGTTTCTCCTTGAATGGTCCTAAGCCAACGCGGTTATAAGTCGCGTTGAACTTTTCTCCATCTCGGCGTTGCGCGAGATAGACATTTACAATTGTCTCGACCGCATCGGTCACATCATCGTAGGAGAAAGCAGGACCGACGATACGGCCTAAAGCTGAATTTTCATCCGCACTGCCGCCCAGGGTGATCTGGTAATACTCGGTCCCCTTTTTATCGACTCCGAGAATGCCGATATGACCGACATGGTGATGGCCACAGGCATTAATGCAGCCGGAAATCTTGATCTTAAGCTCGCCTATATCGTGCTGGCGTTGAATGTCGGCGAACCGTTCCGATATGCGCTGGGCCACGGGAATCGAGCGGGCA
>SMXP01000122.1 GCA_004356335.1 Alphaproteobacteria bacterium
TCACGACAGGGTATGAGTGAATCAATGCTTGCTGCATTAGGGCCTTTCTGGTTTTGATAGAATCAAAACCAGACCCTAAGTTGTTGTTTTATCGTGTTTCCGGACGGAAAACCGGTGGCCACTTTTCCTGGAAACACTCTAGGTTGGCGCGGATTTATAGGAATCATCGGCAAGCACCATGTCAGCGGAACAACCACAATTTAGTCTCGACGATCTGGACCAGCGGTCCCGAGCCATATTCCGCGAAATTGTCGAAACCTATCTCAGCACCGGTGAGCCGGTCGGCTCCCGCACCGTGTCGCGCTTCGATACGGTGACCGTGTCGCCGGCGACCATCCGCAACGTGATGTCGGATCTAGAAAATATGGGACTTTTGACCTCGCCCCATGCCAGCGCCGGTCGATTGCCCACTCAATTGGGCTTACGATTATTTGTCGATGCTTTATTGGAAGTCGGCGACCTTACCGAAGCCGACCGGCGCAACATTACCGAACAACTGGCCGGCCGAGATAAAAATATCGAGGATGTTTTAACCCAAGCCACCACCATGCTGTCCGGCCTATCGCAATGCGCCGGCCTGGTCATGACGTCGACCGCTGACGCCCCATTAAAACACATAGAGTTTCTATCAACCGGTCCCGGCCAAGCTCTTGTCGTCATCGTCACCGAAGCCGGTTCCGTTGAAAATCGCGTTATCGAAGTGCCCATCGGCCTGCCGCCGTCGGCATTGCATGCGGCCAGCAATTTTCTCAATGCGCGGCTGCGCGGTCGCACCCTGAGCGAGGCCAAAACGGAACTCGATAAGGAAATCCTAAAAGCGAAGGCTGAGCTCGATTTCCTATCGGCAAAATTGGTCGAAGACGGTCTGGCGACCTGGGCGGGCGGCGGGCAGGCCCCCTTGAATTCGCTGATCGTGCGGGGCCGCTCCAATTTATTGGACGATGTGGAAGTGGCGGCCGATCTTGAACGGGTGCGTATGTTGTTTGATGATTTGGAAACGAAGAAGGACGTGATGCAGCTGATGGAACTGGCCAAAACGGGGGACGGTGTGCGTATTTTCATCGGTTCGGAAAACAAACTTTTTAGTTTGTCCGGTTCATCTTTGATCGTTTCACCCTATATGGATCAGCAAAAGAAGGTGATCGGTGTTTTGGGCGTGATCGGGCCGACCAGGCTCAATTACGCCCGGGTCATTCCTTTGGTTGATTACACGGCGAAACTGGTGGGTAAGATTATATCCTGAGCCCGCTTTGCCGTCCGATTGCATTCGAGAGGATAATGTAACACCGATGTCCGACAACAATCAGAAAAAACCCGAAGACACGGTAGGCGGCGTGCCCGAAAAACCGGAAACCGAGCCGCAAGGTCATGCCGAAATTCACGAATACTCTTCGGCCGAAGAATTAGAAAAAGAAAGCTTGCCGGATAATGAGGCGGAACTCGATGGGGAGGCCCTGCGCAGTGAAATTGCCGATCTTAAAGACAAGCTATTGCGCGCCATGGCCGAGGCGGAAAATGTACGCCGGCGGGCGGAAAAGGCAACCATCGAGGCGCGCAAATTCGGCATCTCCAGTTTCGCGCGCGATCTGATGGCGGTCGCCGATAATTTCCAAAGGGCGCGCGGCATGGTGTCCGACGACATGCAGGAGACCGACAGTGAGTTTGTCGCCAACCTGATCGCCGGCATTGAAATGACCGAACGGGAGCTGATGACCGCCTTCGAGACAAACGGCATCCGCCCCATCGAGCCGGCACCGGGCGACAAGTTCGATCCAAACTTCCACCAAGCCATCGCGGACATACCCGGCACCGAATACCCGGCCGGGTCCATTGTTCAAGTCAGCCAAAACGGCTATGCCCTGGATAATCGGTTGCTGCGCCCGGCCATGGTGCTGGTGGCGCGAGACGCCGAACAGTCCGAACAAGCCGCCCCGCGGGACGCCCCACCCGATGAGGTGGAAACCGCCGACCCCGACAGCCAACCCGGCGCCCAAGTCGATACCCCCGGATGACCGCAGCGGCCGGACCAAAGCAGGAGCAAATGACCCCTAAAATTGCACAAATCGAGTCAATGCGGTTGCGCCGACCGGCTCGCCACCCTATATCCACCACGGATATGGGGTTTTTTAGAGTGTTTCCAGGAAAAGCATGTCCCGGCGAAGACCGGGGTGGATACCGGTTTTCCGTCCGGAAACACGACAAAACAACACCTTAGGGTCCGGTTTTGATTCCATCAAAACTGGAAGGACCCTAATGGATTAAGGCGTCAATTAGGGATCCGGTGGAGGCATGATGTGATCTGCCGGATCTGCTGCAAACAGAGAGAGTGAAAAATGCCAAAGGTTATTGGAATTGATTTGGGGACGACCAATTCATGCGTCGCCGTGATGGACGGCAAAGCACCCAAGGTCATTGAAAATGCCGAAGGCATGCGGACCACACCCTCTGTGGTCGCCTTCGCGGAAGACGGCGAACGGTTGGTCGGACAATCGGCCAAACGCCAAGCGGTGACCAATCCGGAATTCACGTTCTTTGCCATCAAGCGCTTGATTGGCCGGCCATTCGATGACCCCATGACGAAAAAAGACATGGGCATGGTGCCCTATGAGATCATCACGGCGGACAATGGCGATGCCTGGGTCAAGGGGCGCGAGGCCGAGAAGTTTTCTCCGTCGCAAATTTCCGCCTTTATTCTGCAAAAGATGAAGGAGACCGCCGAAGCCTATTTGGGCGAGGACGTGGAACAGGCGGTTATTACCGTACCGGCCTATTTCAACGACGCCCAGCGCCAGGCAACCAAGGACGCCGGGAAAATTGCCGGCCTGGAGGTTTTGCGCATCATCAACGAGCCGACCGCTGCGTCGCTCGCTTATGGCCTCGACAAGTCGGAAGGTAAGACCATTGTCGTTTATGACTTGGGCGGCGGTACGTTCGATATATCGATTCTTGAAATCGGCGACGGCGTGTTCGAGGTGAAGTCCACCAATGGCGACACTTTCCTTGGCGGCGAAGATTTCGATTTGCGTCTCGTTGATTATCTCGCCGATGAATTCAAGAAAGAGAGCGGCATCGATTTGCGTGGCGATCGTCTGGCATTGCAACGCCTAAGAGAAGCGGCGGAGAAATCAAAAATAGAATTGTCTTCCGCCACGCAAACGGAAATCAATTTGCCGTTCATTACGGCCGATCAATCGGGCCCCAAACATCTCACCATGAAGCTGACGCGCGCCAAGCTTGAGGCCCTGGTTGAGGATCTGGTTATGCGCACGATCGGTCCGTGCAAATCGGCGCTCAAGGACGCCCGTCTCACTGCCGGTGACATCGATGAAGTCGTACTGGTCGGCGGCATGACGCGCATGCCCAAGATTCAAGAAGTGGTAAAAAACTTCTTCGGCAGGGAGCCCCACAAGGGCGTGAATCCGGACGAAGTGGTTGCCATGGGGGCCGCAATCCAAGCCGGCGTTCTTCAGGGTGATGTGAAAGATGTGCTGCTTCTTGATGTGACGCCGCTATCGCTTGGTATCGAAACTTTGGGCGGTGTGTTCACGCGCCTCATCGAACGCAACACGACGATCCCAACGAAGAAAAGCCAAGTCTTCTCGACGGCTGAGGACAATCAAAGCGCGGTGACCATCCGCGTGTTCCAGGGCGAGCGGGAAATGGCGTCGGATAACAAATTGCTCGGCCAATTCGATTTGATCGGCATCCCTCCGTCACCTCGCGGCCTGCCTCAGGTCGAAGTGACGTTCGATATCGACGCCAACGGCATTGTTAACGTTTCGGCGAAGGACAAAGCCACAGCCAAGGAACAGCAAATTCGCATCCAAGCCTCCGGCGGTTTGTCTGACGACGATATCGAAAAGATGGTGCACGACGCCGAAGAACATGCCGCGGAAGACAAACAACGCCGTGAAGCGGCCGAAATCAAAAATCAGGCCGAGGCTCTGGTCCATCAAACGGAAAAGAATCTGGAAGAGTTCGGCGACAAAGTGGGCGAACAAGATAAGCAGGCCATCGAGGCGGCCCTTACGGATCTAAAATCCGTCATCGACAGTGAAGATCCCGCTGCAATCGCACCGAAAGTCGAGGCTTTGGCCCAGGCATCCATGAAACTCGGTGAGGCCATATACCAACAAAGTGCCGACGCCGGAGAGACCGGCCCTGAAGCCGCCGCCTCACCCGGCGGTGACCCTGGTGCTGCCTCTGACGATCCGGATATCGTCGACGCCGATTTCGAGGAGGTGGACGACGACGACAAGGATGAAAAGCGCTCGGCCTAACGGCGGTCTCGTAACATTCCACGAATAAAAGCGAGGGGCCGTCTTAAATGGCAATCGAGCGTTTTCAGGAAAAGTGGACCCGGTTTTCCGCCCGAAAACGCGACCAAACTAGGAATCTAGAGCGTTTTCAGGAAAAGTGGACCCGGTTTTCCGTCCGAAAACGCGACCAAACTAGGAATCTAGAGCATTTTCATGAGTCAATTAATCTCGGAAATGCTCTAGAGCGCACTCACAAAAAGTGTACGCGGTTTTTGGGTTCGAATGCGCGACAAAACAAAGACCTAGAGCACGTTAGTGATTCCATCTTTTGTGAACGTGCTCTAGAGCCGCAATTTTTCGATATTGCGCCGCAATCGTGGCATTTCTTGCCGGTACCGCTTGTTGCTTTTTTTATCCGGACACGGACAAAATATCCCGTTCGGCGGAATAGAAATAGCGGTTTCATAACAAAGGCTAAAACGGCGTTGGCACAAAGTTCGTGGTCGGCAACATGACGGCAAAACAAGATTATTATGAGCTTCTTGGTGTCGGGCGCGATGCGCCTGACAAAGAACTCAAATTGGCCTACCGCAAGCTCGCCATGCAATATCATCCGGATCGCAATCCGGATGATGAGGCAGCGGAACGCAAATTCAAAGAAATCGGTGAAGCCTACGACATTCTAAAGGACGACCAAAAGCGCGCGGCCTATGATCAATTTGGCCACGCGGCCTTTGATGGCGGCGCCGGACACCCGGGCGGCGGCGATTTCGGGTTCTCCGCTTCCTTTGCCGATGTGTTCGACGACTTGGTAGGTGATTTCATGGGTGGCCGCCGATCCGGTTCGGGTCGCAATCGCGGTAATGACGTCCGCTTTAATATCCAGATCACCTTGGAAGACGCGTTCCACGGAAAGAAAACCGAAATGCACGTGCCCGCCTCGGTGACATGCGACGCGTGCAACGGCTCGGGCGCCGCCAGCGGAACCGCCCCGGTCGGCTGTCCGACCTGTAAAGGCCGCGGCAAAGTGCGTTCCCAACAAGGTTTTTTCACGGTGGAGCGCAGCTGCCCCACGTGTCACGGTCAGGGACAGATCATCAGAGATCCTTGCCCAACGTGCCACGGCGCCGGCCGCGTTAATCGGGACAAAACCTTATCCGTCAACATCCCTCAAGGGGTCGAAGAGGGCACCCGCATTAGGCTGGCCAATGAGGGCGAAGCCGGCCGGCGCGGCGGACCGCCGGGGGATCTTTATATTTTCCTGTCGATCGCCAAACACGATCTGTTCCAACGGGATGGTATGGATTTGTATTGTCAGGTGCCCATCTCGATCGCCACCGCCGTACTGGGCCGTCAAATCGAGGTGCCCATAGTGGGCGGCGGCCGGGCCCGCATTACAATTCCCGAGGGCACCCAATCGGGCAAACAATTCCGCCTGCGCGGCAAGGGCATGCCCGGGCTGAGGGGCCGCGGCCGCGGCGACCTGTACATTCAGACCGTGGTCGAAACCCCGGTTAAACTGACGCGCAAACAAAAAGATCTGCTCAAAGAATTCGACGCCGAAACCAGCGATAAAAACACGCCGGCCGCGTCGAGTTTCTTCACCAAAGTCAAAGAATTTTGGGACGAGCTGAAAGACTAGAGTGTTTCCAGGAAAAGTGGATACCGGTTTTCCGTCCGGAAACACGACAAAACAATAACTTAGGGTCCGGTTTTGATTCTATCAAAACCGGAAGGACCCTAGAGCGCATTCAGGAAAAGTGGGGGCCGGTTTTCCGTCCGAATGCGCGACCAAACTAGCAATCTAGAGCATTTAATTAATCTTGGAAATGCTCTAAAGGGTAAGCCTCATGAGCGCCTTAAAAATTGCCGTGACCGGTGCGGCCGGCCGCATGGGTCAAACCCTGATCCGGTATATCGACCAAACCGACGGTTGCACCCTAGCCGGCGCCACCGAAGCGCCCGGCCATGATGCCATTGGCCAAGACGTCGGTGTACTGACCGGTCTGGGTGCCATGGGCATTGTCGTGTCCGACCAGGCGGCCACGGTTTTTGATGGGGTGGAGGCGGTGATCGACTTCACTCTGCCCGGCGCCACATTGGCCCATGCCGAGCTCGCGGCCGACCGCGGACTGATACATGTCATCGGCACCACCGGCCTAACGCAAGATCAGGAAACCGCCATCCAATCGGCGGCGGCAAAAGCCGTTATCGTCAAGTCGGGCAATATGAGCCTGGGCATCAATCTTCTCGCCCACCTGGTCAAACAAACCGCCGCTCTTCTCGATGACGATTTCGACATCGAGATTTTGGAAATGCATCACCGCCATAAAGTCGATGCGCCATCGGGAACGGCCCTACTTTTGGGCGCTGCCGCCGCCGAGGGCCGCGGCGTCGACCTGGCTCATAAATCGGATCGGGCGCGCGACGGTCATACCGGCGAACGCGGCCGCGGCCAAATCGGATTTGCCGTGATGCGCGGCGGTTCCGTGGTCGGCGAACACAAAGTGCTGTTTGCTGCCGACAGCGAACGGATCGAACTCAGCCATATCGCGGAGGACCGAGGGATCTTCGCCCGCGGCGCGCTCAGGGCGGCTTTGTGGGCGCGGGATCGAGCGCCGGGCCTTTATTCCATGACCGATGTTTTGGGATTCTAGAGCATTTTCGAGCGAAGTGGACACCGGTTCGCGTTAAGAAAATGCGACCAAACATGAAGCAGCGCGATTACTTGTTGCTCGCCCACTCAAACTCTTCGTCCAGCGTGCCCGGTTGGCGTCTGTGATAGAACCACAACACGATCGCCAGCGCCCCTACCCACCATAAAATCAGTGCAAAGAAGATCTCGAAGCCCCAAAAAATGGGGCCCAGGTAAAGATATTTACGGACGGCAGACAAAAACATCAAAACGGGCACGGTGCCGGTGATCGCCATAGCCAAATAGAGAAACGTATATTTCGGTTTGCGCACCCGGTGTGCGCGTTCGTAAAGCATCATAAATTGATGTCGACCCAGATTCGACAATGGGTTTTTCGGATCGTTGGCTTTTAAGTCCTTATAAAATTCCCCGCCTTCGAGCCGCATCGTCAGGACGGCGCGCCGCCATGCAAATGCTATCCAGGCCATGCCGGCAATAACCACAAGCAACACGATGGTGAATAAACCCATAGACGGCCTCGATCCGACACGAACAAATTATCCGTCACGCTAGAGCATTTCCGAGATTAATTGACTCATGAAAATGCTCTAGATTCCCAGTTTGGTCGCGTTTCCGGACGGAAAACCGGGTCCACTTTTCCTGGAAACGCTCTAGAGCATTTTCGAGCGAAGTGGACACCGGTTCGCGTTAAGAAAATGCGACCAAACAATGACTTAGAGCGTTTTCGCGATTCTGTTAAGTTCGGAAACGCTCTAAA
>SMXP01000123.1 GCA_004356335.1 Alphaproteobacteria bacterium
AAATGGTTTGGCACGGCGACGCGGATCTGCCAAACACGGATCTCATTATTCTCCCAGGCGGATTTTCATACGGTGATTATTTGCGCGCGGGCGCCATGGCGGCTCGGTCCCCTATTATGGGCGACGTGATACGAAAAGCAAAACAAGGCACGCCGGTTCTGGGTGTATGTAATGGATTTCAGATCCTGACGGAAACCGGTCTGCTACCCGGTGCGCTGATGCGCAACGCCAATTTGAAATTCATCCATAAACCGGTGGCGCTACAGGTCGAAAACAACCGCACGATTTTCACCGCACGCTACGAAAGCGAGGCGCGCCTTGTCATGCCCATTGCGCATCATGATGGCAATTATTATGCCGATGAGGCGACCCTGGATCGATTGGAAGGAGAATCGTGCGTGGTTTTCCGTTATCTGGACAATCCGAATGGTTCGGCCAGAAACATTGCCGGCATCGTCAGTGAAAACGGCCGTATTTTAGGTATGATGCCTCACCCGGAACGAGCCAGCGAATCCCTGCTCGGCGGTGTTGACGGAATACCCGTGTTCGAAAGCTTGATGGAGGCGCTCTCGTGACCGCGCTGCCTTACGAAAAAGGGCTGAGTGCCGACATCGTCGAGCAGCACGGTCTCACCCCTAAGGAATATGGCCGGATTGTCGAACGCCTAAATCGCGCGCCTAATATGACGGAGCTTGGCATTTTTTCGGTCATGTGGAGCGAACATTGCTCGTACAAATCGTCGAGAAAATGGCTCAAAACACTGCCCACCGAGGGACCCCACGTTATTTGCGGCCCCGGGGAAAATGCCGGCATCGTTGATTTGGGCGACGGCCAAGCCGCTATTTTCAAGATGGAAAGTCACAATCACCCTTCTTTTATCGAGCCCTATCAAGGGGCGGCGACGGGTGTCGGAGGTATCCTGCGCGATGTCTTTACCATGGGTGCGCGGCCGATCGCGAACATGAATGCTTTGCGCTTCGGTGATCCGTCCCACGAGAAAACGCGACATTTAGTTGCCGGCGTCGTGGCGGGAATTGGCGGTTATGGGAATTGCATCGGCGTGCCGACCGTCGGGGGGGAAGTGAATTTCCATCGGGCTTATAACGGCAACATATTGGTCAACGCCATGACGGTGGGCGTTGTCGAGACGGATAAGATTTTTTATTCCGCCGCGCGCGGCGTTGGTAATCCGGTCGTGTATGTCGGTTCAAAGACGGGACGCGACGGCATTCACGGTGCGACCATGGCGTCGGCCGAATTTGATGACGATTCAGACGACAAGAGACCGACGGTTCAGGTCGGGGATCCGTTTACGGAAAAGCTTTTGCTTGAAGCTTGTCTTGAATTGATGGCGGGCGATGCGATCATTGCCATTCAGGATATGGGGGCAGCCGGCTTGACATCTTCTTCGGTGGAAATGGCGGGCAAAGGCGGCGTCGGTATCGAATTGGAGCTCGATAAGGTGCCGTGTCGCGAGACCGGCATGCGACCTTACGAAATGATGCTGTCCGAAAGCCAGGAACGCATGTTGTTGGTGCTGAAACCGGGCCGGGAAGAGGCGGCGAAGCAAATCTTTGTCAAATGGGGGCTTGATGTAGCGGTTATCGGAAAGACGACCGATACCGGACGTATGGTTCTTTTGTTTGACGGCCACATTGTCGCCGACATACCGATCGATGCCTTGACCGAGGACGCGCCGATTTACGATCGCCCTTGGGTTGCCACGGCAAAACACGAAGGATTGAAACCGGAGGACATCAAGCCGATCGATCATGGTGAAGCTCTGAAGCGTCTCATGTCATCACCCGACCTTGCCAGCAAGAGATGGATTTGGGAACAATATGACAGCACCGTCATGGCGGATACAATCGTCCCGCCCGGCGGCGACGCGGCCGTCATCCGAGTTCATGGCACCGACAAAGCAATTGCAATCACGACCGACGTGACGCCCCGTTATTGTTTCAACGATCCGTTGCAAGGCGGACGTCAGGCTGTGGCGGAGGCCTGGCGCAATTTGATCGCCGTGGGCGCCACCCCATTAGGCATTACGGATTGCCTGAACTTTGGTAACCCCGAGCGCCCTGAGATCATGGGACAGTTTGTCGATTGCGTGAAGGGAATAGCCGAAGCTTGCCAAGCACTCGACTTTCCCGTGGTGTCGGGCAATGTCTCCTTCTACAATGAGACCAATGGCAAAGCCATCTTGCCGACGCCTACAATTGGTGGGGTTGGCCTGATCCGTGATGTCAACAAAATAGCGGCCATGGGTTTTGCCAAAAGCGGAGATCTTTTGGTGCTCATTGGTGAAACGAAGGGTCATTTAGGCGCCAGTCTTTATGCCAGAGAAATTGCCGGACGAGAGGATGGCGCGCCGCCGGATGTGAATCTCGAAGTAGAACGTCGAAACGGGGATTTCGTTCGCGATCAAATCGAAAAAGGTGTCGTATCCTCGGTCCACGATCTATCCGATGGCGGCCTGTGGGTGGCTGTGGCCGAAATGGCGTTGGCGGGAAATAGGGGGGCAAATATCGAAGTGCCGAAAAGCAATACGCATGCCTTTTTGTTCGGAGAGGATCAGGCGCGCTATGTGATAACCTGTGCACCCGAGATCGCCACCCAGATCCTATCCGAAGCGGCCACACGAAACGTCCCGGCGGAAACGATCGGTCAGGTCGGCGGTAAAACACTGACCCTCAATGGCCAATGTGAGATCGACTTACAAGAACTGCGCAACGAGCACGAAGGCTGGTTGCCGACCTATATGGGGTAAGAAGTTGGATTCAAGGAGCACGTGCCATGCCCATGGCCATGAACGAGATTGAACGATTGATCAAGCAAGCCTTGCCGGACGCTCAGGTGACACTTACGGACCTGGCCGGAGACGGCGATCATTATAAGGCACAGATTGTATCCTCCGCGTTCCGCGGCAAAACGCGGATCCAACAGCACCAAATGGTCTATCGCGCACTGAAGGGCCAGATGGGGCAGGCCCTGCACGCCTTGGCTCTAGAAACATCGGCCCCGGCGGGAAAAAACGGACACTAGTTTCAGACCCTCTTGACCACAACGCGCCGGGTCACTACATAGCTAGTTAAGAATGAGTGTAATATGCAAAGAAGCGGGGACCATGACCGATAATCCAGCCACCAAAGCCATCCAAGAAAGCGTCGATAGCCATGACGTGGTTCTGTTCATGAAGGGAACCCCCGTTTTCCCCCAATGCGGCTTTTCATCGACCGTGGTTCAAATTCTGACCCATCTCGGCGTGCAGTTCAAAAGCGTCAATGTGCTGGATAACGACATGGTGCGGGAGGGCATCAAGGAATTCAGTGACTGGCCAACCATTCCTCAACTCTATGTCAAAGGCGAGTTCGTGGGTGGCTGTGATATTGTGCGGGAAATGTTCGAACAGGGAGAGCTTCGAGATTTTCTAGCCGAACATGAAATCTCCTTAGCGGCCGATGCGGCGGCGGAATAAGGTCGCGTCCCAATCATAAAAGTGAATGCGCTCTAGGGTCTTTCCGGTTTTGATGGAATCAAAACCTGACCCTACGTCTTTGTTTTATCGCGCATTCGGACGGAAAACCGGTCCCCACCCCGGCCTTCGCCGGGGCATGCTTTTCCTGGAAACACTCTACGCGGAATAAAACTCCACCACTAAGTTAGGCTCCATGCGCCCGGCATAAGGCACCTCCGCCAATTGCGGCACACGCAAGAATGTCGCCTTCATTTTTTGGTAGTCAACTTCGAGATAATCCGGCACATCACGCTCCGCGCTTTCGACAGCTTCAAGAACCAGTGCCATTTGTTGGGACTTTTTCTTGACCTCGATCACATCGCCTTCCTTAACCCGATAGCTGGGAATGTTAACCCAGCGCCCATTGACAGACACGTGACCGTGATTAACGAATTGTCTCGCGGCAAAGACCGTCGGTACGAATTTGCAGCGATAGACGACCGCATCTAAACGTTGCTCGAGCAATCCAATCAAATTCTCGCCGGTATTGCCTTTACGTCTATCCGCTTCATCAAAAATTCGACGAAATTGTTTTTCGGTGATGCTGCCGTAATAGCCTTTAAGCTTTTGCTTCGCCTGCAAATGTATCCCGTAATCCGACAATTTACCGCGGCGGCGCTGGCCATGTTCCCCGGGTCCATAGTCGCGCTTATTAATGGGGCTTTTCGGCCGACCCCATATGTTTTCGCCCATGCGGCGGTCGATCTTGTATTTGGCCGATTGTCTTTTCGACATCCTCATTCCTGCTCAATTGTCGTGCCGGGTCCACCGCTTAAGGCGCTAGACCACGTTCACAATTCATTGAATCAGGGAACGGGGGTCTAGATTCTTTAGTGGTCGCGCATTCGAACCCAAAAACCGCGTACACTTTTTGTGAATGCGCTCTAGGGCCCGGTGTGACGGTCCCGGGCCGGTTCGCGGAAGCCGGGAGTATACGTAGGCGGCTTGGCTTGTCAAACGGTGGTTTCAAGCCGCTTAAAGCGCATTCAGGAAAAGCATGCCCCGGCGAAGGCCGGGGCATGCTTTTCCTCAATGGGCTCTAACGGCGGCGTGACCGACCCTGAGCCAGGGCCGTAATGACGCCGCGCAAGGTGCGCACGTCTTGCTCCGTTAACCCGGCTCTTTGCAGCATATTTCTGAGGTTACGCACCATAGCGGGCCGTTTTTCCGGCGGAAAAAGGAAGCCCGCTTGATCGAGTTCCACTTCCAAATGGCCGAACAGGCCCTGCATTTCCTGGGCATTGGCCGGCCGAGTCCGGCCCCTATCCAGTCTTTCGGCGGGTGAGGTGTCGCCGGTCTTGAACCACTCATAAGCCATCACCAACACCGCCTGGGCCAGGTTGAGGGAGGCAAAGGCCGGGTTTGCAGGTACCTTGATCATCACATTGGCCAGGACCACGTCGTCATTGGACAGACCCGCGCGTTCACCGCCGAACAGGATTCCGGTGCGCAACCCGTCCTCCGCCTTAAGGCGCATGTCGCGCGCAGCTGCCTCCGGCGTCATCACCAGTTTCACCATGTCGCGTTCTCGAGCGGTGGTGGCATAAATGAAATGGAGATCGCCCAGCGCATCCTCAACGCGATCGAATAGCCGGGCGGTGTCGATAACCCGGTCGGCGCCCGACGCGGCCGATACGGCCTTGGCATTGGGCCACCCGTCGCGCGGCGTCACCATGCGTAGATCGGTCAGCCCGAAATTGTACATCGCCCGGGCCGTCTTGCCTATATTCTCGCCCAATTGAGGACTGACCAGAACAATCGCCGGACCGCCTAATGCAGGGTTTTTGGTGATATCGGTAGCCGCCATGTCTTCCGTCCTTTGGCCCATTTTGACGCAATCCTGCCGTGGACCCTTTTGCCCGAGCCAAGGCAATGCTATAGGGAGCCGCGTCCGCGCCGCACGGAACAACTTATTCCGGGCATTGCGCGATTCACAACAATCTTGATGACACATCCTCTCATCGCAGAGCGAGCGCACATGAGCAAAATAAAAGTCGAAAATCCAGTCGTCGAAATGGACGGCGACGAAATGACCCGAATTATCTGGGCCTTGATCAAACAACAGTTGATTCTGCCTTATCTCGACATCGATCTGAAATATTACGATCTCGGTATCGAGTTTCGTGATGAGACCGATGACCAAATCACCATCGATGCCGCCGAAGCCATCAAAACATACGGGGTCGGCATAAAATGCGCCACGATTACTCCGGACGAGGCGCGGGTCGAGGAGTTCGGCCTCAAAGAAATGTGGCGCTCGCCCAATGGCACAATCCGCAACATCTTGGGTGGCACGGTTTTTCGCGAGCCGATTATTTGTCAAAACATTCCCCGCTTAGTGCCCGGGTGGACTCAATCGATTGTCATTGCCCGTCACGCTTTCGGTGACCAATATCGTGCCACGGATTTCAAGGTGCCCGGACCGGGCAAGCTGACCATCAAGTTCGAACCTACCGACGGCGGCGAGATCATCGAAAAAAAGGTGTTCGATTTCCCCGGTGCTGGCGTGGCCTTGGCCATGTATAACCTCGATGACTCGATCTGCGACTTCGCGCGGGCCTGTTTCAACTTTGCGATTCAACGCAATTGGCCGCTTTACATGTCAACCAAGAATACCATCCTGAAAGTCTATGACGGGCGGTTCAAAGATCTATTTCAGGAAGTGTTTGACAGCGAATATAAGCAGCAATTCGACGACAAAGGACTGACCTACGAACATCGCTTGATCGATGACATGGTTGCCGCAGCGCTGAAATGGAGCGGCGGTTACGTGTGGGCCTGCAAAAATTATGACGGCGACGTTCAATCGGACATTGTCGCTCAGGGCTTCGGATCCCTTGGTCTAATGACCAGTGTGCTCATGACGGCCGATGGTAAATCGGTCGAGGCTGAAGCCGCGCACGGCACGGTGACGCGCCATTACCGAGCCCATCAGCGTGGCGAGGAAACATCGACCAACTCGATCGCCTCCATTTTCGCCTGGACACGGGGGCTTGCCCACCGCGGCAAAGTCGACGGCAATCAAGATTTGATCGACTTTGCCAACACCTTAGAACACGTCTGCGTAGCGACGGTTGAAAGCGGATCGATGACAAAAGACCTGGCGCTGTTGGTCGGAGAAGATCAACCATGGCTTTCGACCACAGGCTTCCTCGACAAGGTGGCAGAGAATTTTGAGCGCACCATGAAATGATCGGCGTTCCTCATAGCGAGGAAAGCGCCGGCGGGCCTTAGGGTCTTTCCGGTTTTGATAGAATCAAAACCCGACCCTAAGTTATTGATTTGTCGTGTTTCCGGACGGAAAACCGGTGTCCACTTTTCCTGGAAACACTCTAGTCGGCCGGTCCACGGTTTCCT
>SMXP01000124.1 GCA_004356335.1 Alphaproteobacteria bacterium
ATTCCGATCTGTCCTATATGACACATCCCAGCTCGGGCTCATTGCTCTATGCAATTGAAGTCCCACAGGACGGCGGAGATACGGAATGGGCCAACATGTATTTGGCCTATGACGCTTTGCCAAAACGTCTCGAAGATCGAATTTTTGGCCTTAAGGCCGTTCACCAATTTGACATTGAACGCAATCCCCGTGTCGCCCCGCCAAAGGATCTTCCCATGGAAAACGCAAGAGGCTCCATTTGGGAAAAGCGGCCCGCCCACAAGAAACCACTGACCAAGGCTGTGGTCCATCCGATTGTTCGCAGCCACCCGGAAACCGGCCGTAGAGCGTTATATGTCAACCGGCGCTTCACCACACACGTCCTCGACTTGTCGGAATATGAAAGTGAGGATCTTCTAATGGAGCTGTTCGATTACGCGGAAGCGCCGGCGCATATTTATCATCACCGCTGGAACAAGGATCAGCTGGTCATATGGGACAATCGCTGCACGATCCATCTGGCATGCGGCGGCGTTCCGGCGAACCAATTTCGCACCATGCACCGGACCTCGGTGAGGGGAGAGGTGCCGGTTGCTTAAGCCGTGTCTGGGTCTCTGGCCTCGGCTATTAGAGGTGGCTATTTAAGGGTCCCTGGCATATTTTTCAGGCAACACCAAATTCCCCGCCACTCAAATGAGTCGAGTTCCCATCAGCTTCCCATAACGCAAACAGTCGCGCAGTCAAAAACGCGCCGTTAGCAGCCGCCTGCCTTTTTGAGGCTCATAGCGGGCTTGAAACGCAAAGCCCTAGAGGCCGCGATTTGGATCACTTCACCGGTGCGGGGATTACGCCCCGTTCGGGCCGCCCGATTGGCGATTTTGAAGGTCCCTAACGTGCCGATTTGGAATTTGCCGGATTTTCTAGAGGATTTAAGACCGGCCTCTATTTGTCCGAAAACCAGCTCGACCGTTCGCTTGGCCTCCGCCTTGCTGAGTTTGCCTTTCTTGGCGACGCGTTCGATAAAGTCGGATTTGCTCATTACAACCTCCTTTGATCAGGATGGTTTCTAGAGCGTTTCCGAACTTAACAGACTCGCGAAAACGCTCTAAGTCCTTTGTTTGGTCGCGTTCGGCTGTATTCCACAGCCTCACTCTTAACGCGAACCGGGTCCACTTCGCTCGAAAATGCTCGAGAGACCTCCAGCGTAACTGATTCGGTCTAGCGCCAACCAGCAAAAGTTAGCTCCGCGCAGGGCGCTCTATTGGTTGGCGTCGCCATTGTCAGACGTGCATTGGGGTTCGGTGGGCCGGCCTCATGGCCCCAGACCGCGGCGAGCCAACCTCCCCGATGACGGGAAGAGGCAAACCATTCGATTGGAAGGGGTGAGAAAGCGCCGAACATATAGCCCGCTCTTGCCCATAGCAGCTTGAGCACGAACACAAAATTCGTTCAGCCAAGTTACTCCTAGCTGGTCTCACTCGGCTTTGTTTTGGCCCTGCCACAAGCGGTGAACACGGGGATCCAATATCGTTGTACAACCAGATCGGGCCCCGGCCATAGAATCCTAATAACGATAGCCCAGACGAGCAAAATGCTCTGGTACGCGCCGGCGATTACAAACGGTGCCCACGGTCCCCACGCGTCGAACAATCTGCCACCAACAACAACCATGATCATGACACCAAGTGCACCAAACACGTGAGAAGTGGCGAACACCGAGCCGCGTTCCTTCGGTGCCGCTTCCTGCCCCAACAGACTCAGCGACATCTTGAGCATGAAACTCGAACCAAGGGAGATAACAATGAAGTAAGGCGCCATGGTAAAGTCTAACGGCGAGGTAACGAGGTACATGGACAAATAACCTACTGTGGCAAAGACCAAAGCCACAATGGCAGATGTCACCCGGTTCACCTGATCGATGTACCAACCGAAGATGGGGGATGCAATGAAGCTCGCCCCCTGCATGATAACGATCATCAGGCCAAATCGCGCCATGGCTTCCGCCGGATTCATGCCTTGTTGGCTACCGTCATGAATGGCCCAAAGAGCGAGAAACATACCCTTGATGACAAGGTCGGAGCGCGATGCAAAAGCGCCGGAATAGGCTAAGGCAACGCGGGGGTTTTTGCCCGCTTTTATGCCGCTTATAAAAAGCTTTCTAACGCTTTCTCTATCCTCTCGCGCAACAGCCGTCCCGCCCTTAAGTCCCAGTTGGGCGATGACGGATGTCACCATACAAAGACCGGCGGAGAGCAAGAACATGACCTGGCCGGCAACGATCGGATCCCAATCATTGGCTGTCAACAAAACAGGAATTCGCGCAATGCCGGTTGCCATAAATATCACCCCCGCGATATTCATCATGCCGGTAAGGCCGATCAGCTTGCCCCGGGATCTTTCTTGGGGGTAATCGTTGGTCAGCGTTGCCATCATACCGGCCGTCGCGGCAACGCCCACGCCGTAAATCAGGCGATAGACCAAAAGCTCGCCGACGGAGGTGGCGAAGGGATAAAGCCCATACGCGATGCCAACGATCAGGATACCAAAAACAAAGACGGGCCGCCGGCCGATCCGGTCCGACAAAACACCAAATGAATTGTACAAGAGGAGGGAGACGATTTCTGCCCAAAACGTCAAATCACCGGAAATTGTGCCTTGTTGGCCTCGCGGAACTTGTAAATGGACTTCAAGCACGTAGCCTTGCAGGAAACTCATGCCGGTCAGCATGGCGACCATGACAAAAGCCGCGTAGATTTTGGTAATGACATTGCCCTTGCTGACGCCGGGCGCCAATAAAATGGGCCCTAACCGTTCGGCATTCTGAGGAGTTTCCATAAATACGCCTTTTGGGTTTTTGCTGGGCAGCTAGCGTAACTGTTAGGAGACTGTAGCCATGCTATTCCCATTGAACAAGCTATTGACTGCTATACTCCAAGACGCAGACAGTTACTTCGGATTTTGTTGGATTTTTGTAAGTTTCACATGGTCTTGAGATGTATTCTTTGTTCATAATGGTTGCGCAACCGCCAATCGGATAGAAGTAGAGAAGGAAAGCAAACCATGGATACAGATGCTAAGAAAACCGCACTCAGAATGATTCCTTATGGCATTTACGTGCTGACGGCTGACGATGGCAAGGGATCGCTTGCTGCAGCGACCGTCAATTGGGTAACACAAACAGCCTTTGAACCGCCGCTTGTTGCTGTTGGGGTGAAGACGGATTCCGGTGCCTATGCCATACTCAAATCGTCGGGTGCGGCGATCATCACATGGTTGTGGGCGAAGTCGTCGAGGCCAACGTTGCTAAACAACCGGAGGGCCGGGCCGATGAGGCCATTCTTGAAATGAAAGAGCTTGGCGAAAAAGTTTTCTACGGCGGTTGAAGATATGGTAATATTAGCTTTGGAGGGACGACAGTTGTGCACCGATTTCTCGCTTTCGTTTTTGTCATTGCGCCACTGATTGCAACCGGACCATTGAATGCCGCTGATAGTCATGTCGCCACAGCGGCCACCGAGACACAAACCAAGGAGGTAGACGCCATGACCCAAGAAGGGACCCGAATTCCGAAATCAGGACGAAACACATTTGATCGAGACACCTTCGAACAATTCGTCGAGATGCGGATCGGCACCGGCGATCCGGTTTATTGGTATGGACAAGGGGTCATCAGCAACTTTCCGGACGGTAAAATTATCGCTCGCGTGGAAGGTGTCGATATAGGTCGGCTTCACCGGCCCGACCCGGATGTGCCCTTGGCTCATTTTTACACGCGCAAATTTGTGGTATTTCGCGATCCCGAAACCGACGAGATTTTGCGTGACGAAGCCGGAGAGATTATCCTGCGCGGCTTCCCTTATATGTACTTTAAGGTTTGGCTCGATGGTGACGTCTTGAGGACGGATATCGAATCGGGCGCCGGGAAAACAATGTTCAAGCTTTCGGCGGGCGAAGAGAACGAAGTCCGTCACATTGGAGACCTCACCGTTTTCACAATGCCCGTCCCGATTAATTCGCCGACAATGCAGGCCTGGGAGAAATACGATTTTCTCGTTTTGCCCGAGGGCAGTGCAGAGCCGCGCAATCAAGTTACCTGGAGTAAATACAGTCCCAATTTTCCGTGGATGGGTCCTGGTTTCAATACCCAGCACGCGTGGTTGTACCGTTACGATGCCTATGAGGATTTGCCGCAATCCGTGCGCACCATCATAGAGACCGTACCCGGCGCCGATCTGTGGCGAAATCCGCCGAAAGATCTCGACGAAATTCACGCATTACAGAACCCGGACGATAACTAGAGCGTTTCCAGGAAAAGTGGACCCGGTTTTCCGTCCGGAAACGCGACCAAACTGGGAATCTAGAGCATTTTCATGAGTCAATTAATCTCGGAAATGCTCTAGGTGTTTAGTCCCGGCAATTGATGGATTGGATTTACAGTGAAGGTTTGCGGCTTGTTTGTCCAGATTTTGCAGATGTATTCATAGGGCGTCAGCCCCTTGAGGGTCTTTAGCCTGCGGGCATAATTATACGCCGATATGAAGGCCTCAAGATGGCTGCGAAGTTGATCGTGGTTGTCGTAGTAATAGCGTTTGACAGTGGCCTCTTTGATGGTGCGGTTCATGCGCTCGACCTGACCGTTCGTCCAGGGGTGCGCGATCTTTGTCAGGCGATGGTCGATCCCGTTTTCATGGCAAACACGATCGAAGATGTGCCAACCAGCCGTTTTGTCTATTTTACGGTTGGTGAACTGGATGCCGTTATCGGTGAGAATCGTGTGGATTTTGTAGGGCAGCATTTTAATCAGATTTCGCAGGAACTGGGCTGCAATCATCTTTCCAGCACGTTCGTGCAGTTCCACATAAGCGAACTTCGAAGTCCGGTCGATTGCAACAAACAATCTCAGCTTGCCTTGTTCGGTGCGCACTTCGGCGATGTCGATATGGAAATAGCCAATCGGGTAGCGTTTGAACTTCTTTTTGGCTGGCTTGTCACCCTCCACCTCGGGCAGGCGGCTGATGCCGTGCCGTTGCAGGCAACGGTGCAAGGAGGACCTCGTAAGGTGCGGGATGGTCGCCTGCAGCGCATAAAGGCAATCATCCAGGGGAAGCAGGGTGTGGCGGCGGAAGGCGACTATGATCGCTTCCTCCTCAATGCTGAGGACTGTGGATCGGGGCTGTTTTGGGCCGGTTTTCCGGTCCTCAACTGATTTGCGTTTACGCCATTTCTGAACCGTCTTCTGATTGATGCCGTATCGCACCGCTAGAGATCTCAAGCTCTCTTGACTATGTTGTATCGCTCGACGCACTGCCGCCGTCGTTGTGGCGCTGCCGTGTAGAATTTGTCCCATAGTGCTTCCTTCCATGCTGAAGAAAATAATGCACCATCAAAGTCAGGGACTAAACACCTAGAGCACGTTGACAAAAGATGGAATCGCTAACGTGCTCTCCGTCCTTGTTTGGTCGCCCATTCGGACGGAAAACCGGTACCCACTTTTCCTGAATGGGCTCTAATCTGATTCGCCGGGACGCTTTGGCACGAAAAACGGTCCGACCCCAAAAGGAGCCAGACCGTTACTTTTTTTGCCCTTTTGAAATGCCACACAAAATGCCGTCAGGCGGCTTCCACTTTTTGCAGAGCTTCTTCGACCAGCGCCACGGCTTCTTCATCCTCAAGCTTTTCGACAGCGCCGACTTCGCGCGCCATGCGATCGAGTGCCGCCTCATAAAGTTGGCGTTCCGAATAAGATTGCTCCTGCTGCCCGCCGGCACGGTGCAGATCGCGTACGACTTCGGCTATGGAGATCAAGCTGCCGGAATTGATTTTGGCTTCATATTCTTGCGCCCTACGGCTCCACATAGTGCGCTTAATCCGAGCGCGGCCTTTCAAAGTTTGCAGTGCCGATTTAACCGCGTCCGGTGTGGACAAGGCACGCATTCCTACCTTCTTGGCTTTGGCCGTGGGCACCCGCAGGGTCATTTTGTCCTTTTCGAAATCCACCACAAAGACTTCGAGCGAAACACCGGCGACCTCTTGTTCTTCGACGCCAACGATGCGGCCGACGCCATGGGCGGGATAGACCACGTATTGTTTGGGCTTGAAATCCAGTTTCCTTTTGGCCGGCTTCGCCGCTTTTGTCTTTGCCGTCGCTTTATTCGTCATTTTCTACTCTCTTTCCCAACGTGACTTGCAATCCGCTCCACGACACCACTTCATTGTGCCATAGGCCTCACACATTTGATGGGAGATACGAACGCAGCTGTGAACCAACTCGCCTGCCGTTTAGCGGCCGGTTCGATCTTCCTCGGCTCATTTGGATAGGGTGTCACCGCCAATTATCGCGCATCAAACGCATGCAAGACTGTTTCAGTCAGCATTTCTGCCCCAAATCATTATGTATCACAAAATACGCTAAAAATAAAGGTGACGCCGTGCATAGACTTTAACTTTACAACTTCAAATAGCAATCTTGCACAAGAATATCCCTAAGGAAATCGTGCTTATTCTTGTAAATGCTTAGGAAGAACGCCGGAGATTACGAGCCTTCTCCGGGCTTTTCGCTGAAATGCTGCTCGTATTTGTCCTTCACATCCTTGAAATCGTCCGCGTCGGCCGGCGGCACGCCTTTTAAGGTGATGTTGGGCCACTTCGCGGCAAAATCCGTATTTATGACCAACCACTTGCCGTTATCGTCTTCCGTATCGGGCACGATCGCGTCCACCGGGCATTCCGGCTCGCAGACGCCGCAATCGATGCATTCGTCTGGATGGATGGCCAGCATGTTTTCCCCCTCGTAGAAACAATCAACGGGGCATACCTCAATGCAATCCATATATTTGCATCGGATGCACGCATCGGTAACCAGGTAGGTCATATTTGTTCTGCTCTCAATTGGTTACAAGGCGGAAGACCCATCGGAAAACGCCGGTTTTCCGCCAGCCATCCCCCCCTCTTATTTGATGTCGATTCCTAATTTGTCCAACACCCGCCGTCGCGCGTTGCCCCGTTCCCGGTCCGACACATGGATTAGCCCGGCTATGCGGCGCAGTAGGTTGGCCTCATAGTCGTCAAGGTGGCCGTCTGCATAAACCACTTCCCACAGCATTTCAATGAGATGGATTCGCTCCTCCTCACTGAATTTGGTCTTTATTTGATGGGTGAAGGCGTGAAGTTCAACCGCACGGGTTTGACGTTCGGAGGCGGCTTCAATGAGGCTCTCCGTTTCGGCGTCGCTGAGCCCGAATTTCTCGCGAATAAGGCGCGTGATGGTCCGAAATTCTTCGTCATGGTCGATTGCGTCGGCCCGCGCCGCCTCGATAAGCAGTACCGCCGCGGCGATCTGGTGCTCTTCATGGCTATGGCTGCTGGGCCCGTCGTGTTGCGCGCCACTGCTAAGATTACCGGTTTCCAGAAATGTTTTGATCCGATTGAGCATATCGCCTGCTTAACATGGTAAGCAAACCGCGCCAAGGTAACGTTTGACGGGATGCGCGGTCACTCGCTCGTGCTGCGCCACCGATCCAGGGCCCGGCGCTGCCGTTTGGTCGGCCGGCCGCTGCCTTCATCTCTTTGCCCCGGGGAAAGGGAAATGGCTTTTGCCTGTTCCACGTTGGGTGGTGACAAGTCTTCATAAAGCGATTGAGCTTCTAAGGCGGGTCCACGGCGCGTGCCCGGTGCGCGCACCTTAATCACGCGAATTTGTCGGCCCATGGCAAACGTAAGCACATCATCGGGCTTGACGGTTTGGCTCGGCTTGGTGATGCGACCGCTTTGACCGTTCGATTTTACCCGGATCTTGCTTGCATTGACGAATTTGGTGGCAAGCGAGCGGGTTTTGAAAAACCGAGCATACCATAGCCATTTGTCTATTCGTTGCGCGTCGATCTCGCTCATGCGCTCTTTTTACTCTTAAGCCGGCCAAGCACGGCAAAGGGAGATTGGCGGCTGGCTTTTTCGCGTTTCTCTTGACGGTGTTTTTTCTTGGCCGGTGCTTTAGCTGAGGCCGCTATATCCTTTGCCACTGTGTGTCCGCGTTTACCTTTTCTTTTAGCCGTCCCGTGCGTGACATGGCGAGAATTGCGTCGCCAAGCAACGATTTCGTCGTCGCCGTCATGTTTTTTGAGTGTACGCCTGCGGAAACCGAGG
>SMXP01000125.1 GCA_004356335.1 Alphaproteobacteria bacterium
CATACCAAACGACGCCCGCCCGGAAGATAAGCGAATTGGAAATGACCCGTGCGTCCGCCAATCGCTGAGTGATTTGCCCGAGCCCCTGGCCGCGCGGCAAGTCGAAAATAGTTTCTATACTGCCGTTTGGCGCGAGGGAGCCTGCAACGTCAAATCGTTGCTTGGCAAACAAAAATGCACCGCCGGCAATCGCCGTCAACAACACAAGGCAAGCCATGATCACCGCACCCGTGATCAATAGGATCTTGACTATTTTCCGAGGAGCGGCCTGATCAGTTTGTTCCGCTTGCTGCTCCGCCAAGGCTTTCCTCCAACACAGAACCGAGATTAGGAAACAACCCGATTTACTTCAAATAAAACGTTAATTGGGGGGTGTCTTCAGAATAAGCGTGGCATTCGTGCCGCCAAACCCGAACGAATTCGACATGGCCACGTTGATCTCCTTGCGGCGGGGTTCGTGAGGAACAAGATCGATCGCCGTGTCGACCGACGGATTATCCAAATTAATGGTAGGCGGCGCCATATTATGTTTCATGGCGAGAATACAGAATATCGCCTCTACCGCGCCGGCAGCGCCAAGCAGATGGCCGATGGCGGATTTGGTCGAGGACATGGCAAGATTTACCACCGCCTCGCCAAACAAGCGCTCAACCGCATTAAGTTCAATCTCATCACCCAAAGGGGTCGACGTGCCATGAGCGTTGATATAATCGATCTCCGAGGGATCGAGCCCGGACCGTTTCAAAGCCGCCGCCATGGACCGATAAGCCCCGTCACCGTCCAAGGCGGGCGACGTGATATGATAAGCATCCCCCGATAGGCCGTAGCCGATCAGTTCGGCATGGATCGTGGCACCGCGAGCTTGCGCGTGTTCCAGCTCTTCCAGCACAACTATTCCGGCACCTTCGCCCATCACGAACCCGTCGCGATCTTTGTCGTAGGGCCGTGAGGCGCGCTCCGGTTCGTCGTTAAAGGAAGTTGAAAGGGCTTTACATGCGGCAAAGCCGGCAATACCTAACCGGCAAACGGCCGCCTCTGTACCACCGGCGACCATAACGTCCGCATCGTCCCACATGATAAGGCGTGCCGCATCTCCAATGGCATGGGCGCCGCTCGAACACGCGCTGACAATGGATTGGTTGGGTCCCTTAAAACCGCATTCAATCGAAATATGACCCGATGCCAGATTGATGAGATGGGCCGGAATGAAAAACGGGCTGATCCGCCGAGGACCTTTTTCCAATAGAGTGATCGATGCTCGTTCGATCCCGGGAAGTCCGCCAATGCCCGAGCCGACAACAACGCCCGTTCGGCACTTTTTTTCGTGCGTATCGGCAACCCATTTGGATTGCTTGACGGCAAGTTTAGCCGCGGCAACAGCGTAGATGAGAAAATCATCCATGCGCCGCTGATCTTTCGGCGCGACCCAATCATCCGGGTTGAACGTGCCGTCGGTGCCATCGCCATAAGGCACTTCACACGCGATCTTACAGGCGAGGTCCGACACGTCGCATTTCTGAATTCGACCAGCCCCGGACTGACCGGCGATCAAGCGCCGCCATACGATGTCAACATCGCATCCGAGCGGGGTTACAAGACCCATTCCGGTGATTACAACGCGCCTCATCTACCCGGGCCGTTCTAGGAACGCCACCGCGCTAGGCGGCTTTTTCCGAAATGAATTTAACCGCATCTCCGACTGTTTGAATGGATTCCGCCGCGTCATCGGGAATCTCGATGCTGAATTCTTCTTCGAAAGCCATCACGAGCTCAACCGTATCCAAGCTATCCGCTCCCAAATCGTCGATAAAACTTGCATTTTCTTGCACCTTTTCGGCGTCGATATCCAAATGCTCTACGACGATCTTTTTGACACGGGCTACAATATCTTCGCTCATGATTCGGTCCTTTTTGACATTTTAGACGGGTGACCTGTGGCGCGCCGGACTTAATTGGCGGAGCTGCACAGCGGCCTAAACTCCTGGTTTTCAGCCGGATCTTAGGAAAATCCGGCTGTAGATATCATACTTTCCAGTGAATAACATCCTTTTTTGCATCCCCATGTCATTGCCTTCAAGCCTACCGCGCACACCCACTGAATGGCCTATATCATAGCCATGCCGCCATTGACATGCAGAGTTTGGCCGGTCATGTAACCCGCCTCTTCGCTGGTCAAATAGACTACCGCACCGGCCACGTCCAGACCCGATCCCAGGCGACCTACAGGAATGGCCTCTAGTAATTTCTTCTTCTGCGTGTCGGGTAAATTCTCGGTCATGGCTGTGTCGATGAAGCCGGGGGCGACACAATTGACTGTAATGTTTCGGCTCGCCACCTCTTGAGCGAGCGCTTTGCTCATACCGATCATGCCCGCCTTGGCCGCGGCGTAATTCGATTGACCCGGGTTACCCGTGACGCCGACAACCGATGTGATGGCAATAATGCGGCCCCAACGGCGCTTCATCATGCCGCGTAAGCATGCCCGTGCCAGTCGGAAATAGGCGGTGAGATCGGTTTCCAAGACCTGATCCCAATCTTCATCCTTGAGCCGCACCATGATGTTGTCGCGCGTGATCCCCGCATTATTGATCAATATATCCAGTTGTCCCATGGCCTCTTCCGAACGCTTGGGCAATTGATCGACCTGATCCCGATCGGTCAGATTGCAGGGCAGGATATGGCAGCGTTCGCCGCCCAGATCATGGGCCACTTCCTCCAGCTTAGCCTGGCGTGTTCCGGACAAAGCGACGCTGGCACCTTGACCATGCAGCGCGGCGGCTATGGCGCTTCCAATGCCTCCCGAAGCGCCGGTCACGAGAGCACATTTCCCTGTTAAATCAAACATCTCGCCTCCTGAGTTAATATTAATTGCGAGCTTTGGGACCGGGCGCCAATGGTCAACTCCCGTCATATTTCCTTGGCAAAGGCCTCTAAATCTTGGGGCATTTCAAGATTGCGTATGGTCACATCCCGGTCGATGCGTTTCGCCAGACCCGACAGGGTTTTGCCCGCCCCGATCTCGACAAACGTGTCGACGCCTTCGCTCACCATGCGGGCTACACTTTCTCGCCACCGCACCATATTCGTGACCTGCTCAACCAAAAGCGACCGGATGGTTGACGGGTCGCTGACCGGGCTGGCCGTAACGTTGGCAACCAGGGGGACCCGGGGTGGCGCGATGGCGACTTGTTCCAACTCTCTGGCCATAACTTCCGCCGCGGGTGCCATAAGAGAACAGTGGAATGGGGCGCTCACCGCGAGCGGCAGAGCGCGTTTGGCGCCCGCTTGCTTGGCCAGGTCAATAGCGTAATCCACAGCAGCCTTGGTCCCGCTGACCACAACCTGTCCCGGTGCATTATCGCTGGCCGTGACACACACGCCTTGCTCGGCAGCGGTTTCGACGATTTGGACGACAATGTCGAAGTCCAGACCCAAAAGCGCCGCCATCGCCCCCTCACCGACCGGCACCGCTTGCTGCATGGCCTGGCCGCGCGCTTTCAGCAAAACCGCCGCATCGGACAAAGTGAACATCCCGGCAGCCGCCAGGGCCGAATACTCACCTAATGAGTGGCCGGCGACAAACTGCACCGCTGTGCCCCAATCGAGACCCATGTCGCGCTCAAGAACCCGAACCACCGCCAAACTAACCGCCATCAGCGCGGGCTGGGCGTTGGCCGTCAATGTGAGTTCCTCGATCGGCCCGTGCCACATCAAATGCGACAAATTTTGGTTCAAAGCGTCGTCGACTTCTTCGAACACCTCACGCGCGGCGGGTACCGCATCGGCCAAAGGCTGACCCATGCCGACCGCTTGAGATCCTTGTCCGGGAAACGTGAAAGCGCGACCCATTGGTCAGTTGGTGTCCCTCACCATGGTTCAAAACCGGGTTGGCCGCCAGAGATACCGGTTGCGGCTTGTCTGTCAAGGCGTGGCGTACCGGCACGGCCGCCCTTGCCAAGACTGCCGTTTCAGTGTACTGCCGCGTCCGCAAGGAATGCGGTCATCAGCGCCGAGATTGGCTTCTCGGATAGGGGATCGGAATATTGGATCCGCCGGGCTGAGTGAACCCTCGTCCGAGATGCCATAGGGGGCAGTCCCGGCGCCGCATTCTCAACAAAGGAAAGACGATGCCCCTTTATGAACACGTGGTCATTGCGCGTCAGGATATCTCTTCTCAGCAAGTCGATAACATTACCGAAAAGCTCAAAGCTGTCATCGAAGCCGGCGGCGGCAAGATTACCAAGACCGAATATTGGGGCTTGAGGACATTTACCTATCGCATCAAGAAGAACCGCAAAGGTCACTACACATTCTTCCATATTGATGCTCCCCATGAGGCGGTCACCGAAATGAAACGGCAAGAAAGCCTCGACGAAGATGTGTTGCGCGAACTTACGTTACGCGTGGACCATTTCGATGAGGGCGATTCCGTCATGATGCGCCGGGCAAGTCGTGATGGTAGAGACGACAGACGGGGTCGCGGCTCGTTTGGGGATCGAGACAGAGATACTAGGGGTAGCCGCCGGGATCGAGATCACAAGGATAATCGTGAAGGCCGAACTGAATCGGACAAAAAAGACGTCATCGATAAAACCGATGCGGCCTCCCCAAAGCCCGAAACCGAAGCGAAAAAAACCGAGGAATAGTTGAGCCATGGCACAGGTCCCCGTTCGACGCCCGTTCTTCCGACGACGCAAGACATGCCCTTTTTCCGGAGCCAACGCGCCTAAGATCGATTACAAGGACATAAGGCTTCTGCAACGTTACGTTTCCGAACGCGGCAAGATCGTGCCAAGTCGAATCACAGCCGTGTCGGCAAAAAAGCAACGCGAACTTGCACGTGCCATAAAGCGCGCGAGATATTTGGCGCTCCTTCCTTTTATCGTGAAATAGGCCGGCAACGCGAAACGGCACGGTCGGATAGAACACACCATGTCAAAGAAAGTCATTGTTGGTGTGCTGGCGGGGCTGGCAACGGCGGTTTTGTATTTTTCGTTTGTCTGGATCGCGCCCATTAGCCTGATCACGGCGTTTTTTACGCCGTTGCCGCTTATGCTGGCTGGCCTCTCCTTCGGAACGACGGCCGCAGCAATCGCCTCTATCTTGGTTGTATTGGTGGCAACATTTGTCTTGGAGATATCGCTCGCTTTTTCGTTCTTGCTGTTGATTGCTTTGCCAACGCTTGTGCTGACCTACCTTGTCCTGCTCAATCGGCAAATCGAAAACCAAAACGGTAAACGTCAAATCGAATGGTATCCGATGGGACGTCTGTTGACATGGCTGACATTCATGGGCGCCGCATTTCTGTGCATAGCCATCTTTATGGCGGCTGGTGAGGAAGGCGGCTTACAAGGGCAAGCGGAAGCTGCATTACTCACGTTTTTTGGCGGGCGGGAGCAGATCGAAGAGATGTTGCTGCTGACCAAATCTGCCATCACGGCGGATGAATATATATCGGCGGTCGCTACCGCGCTGCCCACAGTGGCGGCAATCGGTGTGGTGCTTCATATCGCCGCCAATGCCGGCATTGCCCAGCGGATCTTAACCCGGCAGGGCCGCGCAATCCGGCCTAGTCCGCGCCTGCACGATCTCTCATTTCCGCTCCCTTTGGATCTGGCCCTTGCCCTGAGCGCCGCCCTGTCCTTTATGCCCGGAGAGGCCGGCTTTGTCGGCGCATCGCTCGCCGCATTGTTCGTAATGCCTTATTTTCTGTTGGGATTGGTGGTGGTTCATGCTATTTCCACCCGCTGGCCCAGCCGGGGTCTGTTTCTGGCAATGTTTTACTTGGCTTTGTTTGTCTTTTCGGCACTGGCTGTATTGATTGCCGTACTCGGGCTTTTAGAAACCTCCGTTGGGCTACGCAAAAAATTTGCGGCCGGTGCGAAAAACGGCTAATCCGGATTCATTGTCGGCACGAGGAAAAGATTATGGAAGTTATCCTTCTTGAACGCGTGGAAAAACTTGGCCAGATGGGCGACGTCGTCAAAGTCAAGAACGGCTATGCGCGCAACTATCTGCTGCCCCAAAAGAAAGCCTTAAGGTCGACGGAGGCCAACAAGCTGCGCTTCGAAAAGGAGCGCACTCACCTGGAGGCACAAAATATAGAGGGGCGCAAGGAAGCTGAGGGGGTTGGCCAGAAATTAAGCGGAAAAGTTTTCGTTGCGATCCGTCAGGCCGGTGAGAATGACCAGCTATATGGCTCCGTCACCACGGGCGACATTGCCAAGCTTGTGACTGAAGGCGGCTTCGGCATCAATCGCAAACAAGTAAAGCTGGATCATCCCATCAAGATGCTCGGCCTGCAGTCCGTCCAAATTATCCTTCATCCGGAAGTGATTGTGTCGGTCGAACTCAATGTGGCCCGGTCACAGGAAGAGGCGGATATCCAAGCCAAGGGCCAAGACGTCAAAGGCGCGGAGGATGCCACAGAGGAAATCATCGATGTTGCCGAGGTTTTCGAAAGCGAAGAGCTGGCCCAGGTTGCCGAGCAAAAATTGAGCGAAACCGATGATGAAGCAGGTCAGATAGCGCCTGAGGCGGCCGGCCAGCAGGGCGATGTCACGCCAGCCGCTGAAAGTGAAGATGCGAACACATCTGGAGATAAGTCCGATTAGAGCGCATTCAGGAAAAGTGGGCACCGGTTTTCCGTCCGAATGTGCGACCAATAACAAATCTAGAGCGCATTCAGGAAAAGCATGCCCCGGCGAAGGCCGGGGTGGGCTGGGTTTTCCCCA
>SMXP01000126.1 GCA_004356335.1 Alphaproteobacteria bacterium
GTCGGCCGATCGGCAATTTCTCGAACGAGTTTCGACAATATGGCGTCGCGAAACGCTTCAAATCCTTCCGCCACAACCATAAACGCACCGGACCCCCCGATCACATTGTCGCTATAGTAAAGATCCAATTGGACATCTATGGGCGTGCCTATAGGACCCCAAGGCTGGGGCCGGTCGTTCAAGATCGGCAATCCGTTAATCGTTATACCTCTGGCCAAAGCCTGTGCGCGTGCTTCGAACAGCGGCCGCCCTCGATTATTCCGGCCATCACCGGAAATATCGATCACCCACCTAAGACCGGCATAATTGTTGGTCTCGAACAAGTCTGTGGAAAAGTCGATCGCGTGGCTGATCGACGTGCGATAGCCCCGCCGAATGGGCTTGGACATAAGAGTCGCCGCAAAGATCTGTGCACTCGCTTCATCCGAGATGATCATCCAGTCAACAAGTAGCTCTTGATGATAGGCATCGGCCCATTCCACATAGGTCACGGCAATTTTACCGAGAAAACTGGATTTGATGGCATTGATCACCGATGGGTGGGTAAGGGCCGCAATATAGCCATTGCGTTGCTGTCGCCCTTCAAATCCATCGACACTTCCGGAAATGTCCACGGCGAGGACAAGCTCCAGATCCACTTCTTCCCCTGTCGGCGCGCCGAGATCCGGGATTTCCTGGGCACGCGATGGCACGCTCCAAATGAAAAACAGAATAACGGAAAGGCTAGTGATCGCTCTCAAAGGGCCTCGCTTGCGTTAGGTGCGGATTATTTCCTTGCCTGTCCGGCAGGATTCAATAGACGGCATTTTGCGCCTCCGATCGCCGCATAGCAAGAGTGACAGGCCTATGGCTGACAGTTCGCTTTCGTATGTGGATTGTGTATGCTTTCAGATGTTCATGCGCTTCGGCTACGCTATCGTTTTCGTGATGCACTTCATTTCCGTTGCCGCTGGATGCCCGGTTGGCGCCGCGACAAAAATCATAAACCAGTGCGGGTATCCCGATGATTGATTTGGTTGCAATCGAACAAATAAAGCAGTTGAAACATAGATATTTCAGGGCATTGGATACCGGTGATCTGGACGCATTACGTGCCTGCTTCACGGAAAACGCGACAGCGCTTTTCATTGGCAATAAACGAACGGAATTGGAAGGAAGCGAGAAGATCGTGAACTTAATTGCCGGGCACGCAACCAGTTCTCATCTGATTGCCTTGCATCAAGGCCATCATCCTGAAATCGACATTACGAGTGACGTGACGGCGGAAGGAATCTGGTATCTTCAGGACATGTTCTTGAATTTGAAGGAAAGGACGACCGCACGCGGTGCCGCCTTTTATAAGGATCAATATGTAAAAGTCGGCGGCGAGTGGAAAATACAACACACGCTTTACGAACGTATGTATCAAGAGATCGATAAGTGGGGCAAAGATAAGGAAGTCACAGCGCATTTCTTGGCGCGAAAAGAGCGAGAAACCAAATGACGATCAAAACGCCAACGCCGTCGCAAATCATCGATGCCGGACTGCAACTGGGCCTCGACCTCACCGAAGTCGATGCAGAGGAATATATAGCCGCCATGGCACCCTTGATCGGTGGTTATAACGCGGTCGACAGCATGCCCGACAACGTGCCGGAAGTGAAATATCCACGCACGCCCGGATACCAGCCGGAGGGGGAAGAAAATAAGTACAATGCGTGGTATCGCAAGACATCCATCAAAGGCGCCCCGGAAGGCAAACTGGCGGGCCAGCGCGTCGCCATCAAGGACAATATTTGTGTCTCCGGCGTGCCCATGATGGCTGGCGCCTCAGTGCTAGAGGGCTATGTCCCCGATATCGACGCTACGGTTGTGACACGCGTGCTCGACGCAGGGGGTGAGATCGCGGGCAAGGCTCAGTGTGAATATCTTTGTTTTTCGGGCGCCAGCCATACCGGCGCGGCAGGTGCAGCCGTCACGAACCCCTGGAATGAAAAACGCACAACGGGCGGTTCCTCGTCGGGCTGTGCGGCACTGATCGCGGCGGGCGAATTATTTATGGCTATTGGTTGCGACCAAGCGGGATCGATCCGCGTGCCGGCCTCGTTCAGCGGAATCGTCGGCATGAAGCCGACCCATGGTCTGGTTCCGTATAGCGGCATTATGCCCATCGAACTTACGCTCGATCATTGTGGGCCGATGAGCGATACGGTGAAAAATAACGCCCTTTTGTTGGAAGTCATTGCCGGTGAAGATGGCCTCGATCCGCGTCAGTATGGCGCCCATGCCGATGACTATACGTCGGCTTTGAACGGTGACATTGCCGGTCTTAAGATTGGCGTTCTTGAGGAAGGTTTCGGACACGAGAACTCGGATCCTAATGTCGAGGTAAAAGTTCGCGCTGCCGCCGATCACCTGACCAAACTCGGCGCCGAAATATCGACCATCTCGATCCCCTTGCATCTTCTCAATATGGCGATCTGGACACCCATCGGCGTTGAAGGCACCCTTGATTTTATGATGCATGGCAACGGTTTCGGCACCAATTGGCGCGGCCTTTACGTCACCAGCCTGCTCAAAGCCTTTTCATCGTGGCCCCACCGAGCCAATGAATTATCCGAGTCGTTAAAATACGTAATCTTGCTGGGCCAATATATGTTGAACCAATATGGCGGCTATTATTATGCCAAGGCACAAAATCAAGCTCGACGTCTTCGGGCCGCCTACGACCAAGAACTTGCCAAAGTCGATCTGATCATGATGCCGACCTTGCCCATGACAGCCACGGAAATTCCGCCGCAAGACGCGGACCGGACCTTGATCATCCAGCGCGCACACGAAATGTTCGGCAACACGGCGGCGTTCGATGTGACCGGGCACCCGGCACTATCGATTCCCTGCGGATTAAGCGATGGATTACCGGTCGGCCTCATGCTGGTCGGCCGGCATTATGACGAAGCGACAATCTACCGAGCGGCTTACGCCTTTGAACAGGCGGCGGATTGGAAGCAGCTCTAAACCACGTTGACAAATCATAGAATCGAAGAACGTGGTCCGGATTCTTTAGTGGTCGCGCATTCGGACGGAAAACCGGGTCCACCCCGGCCTTCGCCGGGGCATGCTTTTCCTGAATGCGCTCTATTCCGCCAGTGCCCGTCTCACGGTATCCATGATCCAATTCGAAAAGAGTGGATGAGCCGTCAGGCCCTTGCCGAAAAACTTGTAGTCCAAGCCGTCCAAATCCCTTTTTATGCGCCTGTGAACGCCGCCGTCTGTCAGCACTGTGGTCACAACGATAACGTCCTTACCCTCGCTTATGGCACCTTCGATCCAATCGCGTATGGCTTGCACATTGGCGGCACGTATGGGCCCCGGCGCATCGTCCTGCAAAGTCGCCGCCCTGACGTCGGGAAAACCACCATCTTGGCGAATAATCTCGGCATGATCCTCCAAGATAGCCAGTTCGTGCGCATTATCTTCAGCGTCTTGAGGACCATGGGCAATGATAAGGATCAGTTCATTATCCGGATCCGTGCTGAGTTCCAGTGCGTGATCAAGCAAAATGGAAGAAATCAGCGGGCTTCTCGCCGGCGTTGGCGCCATGATGATCTTGGCATCGGTTTCGATGGTGGGCACATCCAGATAGGCCGATTCATCACCTAATTGGAACATGTAATTCCACTGATTGACCAGTGAGTTTCTTTCGCCGGTTGTGGTTGGAATGACGACGATTGTTTCAGCACCCGCCGCAACAAGATCGTCGACAGCCGATTGGACATGGGCGGATGTCATCATACTCATGCCAAGGGCGGTCGATGTGGGAAAAATCGTGGCAACCGGACCGAACGATGCTTTGAACTGGGTATCGCCGGGCTCACCAAAACCATGGGCCAGTGCCAACACACCGATACTTCCGGACACATTCCCGGCGCTGAGATAATCATCATAGTTCTCTCGCATGCCCGCCATGGCAGCGTTGATTTCCTCATCCGTCTTATCACTGTAAAGGGGAATCTTTCTGCGAAGATCTGCAAGCTGCTGATCCGTGAGCATGCCGTCATCATGGGACATATTTGCCATATCGGCGGTCGGCATTTCAGCAGGCGGCGGTGCCGGCGTCTGTTCTTGCGTCTCTTCTTGCGTCTCTTCTTGCGTCACCTGGTCTTCCCCCTCGCAAGCGGCAAGGCCAAGGGACAAGCTGCTCAGCAGCACAAAAGCCGACATAACAGGTACAAAGCGTTCTGATCCAATGGGTGATACCCGCTCCATGGTCGATCTCCTATCTGTTCTCATTCGAATGCCCCATGATAAACGATAATTATGACAGTGCTTGACCCCATCCGAAAGCCTGGGTCAAGCTCAAGTGAATTCGGTTCTTTCAACCTTATCAAATAACGATGCTCTTGCTCCATTCGACAACATCTCTAGCAAATTTAACGACCGGTCGTAAGAGGAAAACACATACAGAACTCGGGATCGGTCAGAACTCGGGATCGGGGAATAGACAATTCGGCCTTCGTAACCGGCTTTATAAAAATGACAGCCCCCGCAATAGCTTAACAAGGTTTGTCGCCGACAATCGAGACCCGGTAGCCCGATCGGGTTTGCGGAAAGTAGTCCCAAATCGCCAAGTGCTGCGCCGCCCGATTATCCCAGAATGCAATGGTGTGCGGCGTCCAGCGGAACCGTGCCGTGAATTCCGGCCGCGTGCAGTGTTTCACCAAAAAATCCAGGACGGCTTTCCCTTCCTCCGCCGGCAATTCGTTGATCTTTTCGGTGTATTGTTCGTTCACGAACAAAGCCTTGCGCTTGGTCACCGGATGCCTGTGCACGACTGGGTGCACCGAACGTGGAAACCGCTTGTTGGGATCATCGGTGATGGCCGCAAACACGCGGGCACCGTCATGAGTCGCGGTCAAGCCTTCGAGATACGTCTTCATGCCATCCGACAGGGCACCATAGGCGGCACCGGATCGCAGAACAGATCGGAATGCCAACGGTCGCCTGCGAAAAAAGTCGACTCGGCATCGGTGTGGATTGCCACGATCTCGGGATGCTCCTGCAACCCCGCCACCCCTGAATGTATGTGCAGCTCGCCGAAGTGGCGTCCGAGCGTTTTGTGGGCTTCGAAATCGATCGGCTGATCGCGGAAGAAGATCACCAGATACTCGGTTAGCGCATCGTGCAGCTCTTGCACTTGCCGGTCCGACAGGGCTTGTGTTAAATCGATTCCGCCAATCTCTGCGCCGATATGCGGTGTGAGCGGCGAAACGGTGATGGTTTTATACGACATCGTTAGCCTCCTATATCGGCGTAAGCAATGTTTCGCCTCCGTACACGGAGATTATTCCGCCGCAGGGGCGGCGGCGGGCTCCGTTGTGGCGCCGGTGAATCTTGCACGGTATTGATCATAGGGCCCTAACGCCATGAATAGGATCGCCGCGATAACCGAAAATGCTATGAGAACCGGCAAGAAGGCGTCATAGCTGCCGGTCAACTCAAACGTCCAACCAAGCGCTAGGGGCCCGAAGCTCGTGCCCGACAAAAAGCCGATAAAGATCAGCGCGTAAATCGTGGCGAACGCGCGCAAGCCAAAATATCGTCCGACTAAATAGGCGAGCAGGTCGAATTCGGCGCCAATGCCGATGCCGAGCAAGACCGCGCCGACGATTACTGGCCAGCCTATTCCGCCATAGGCAATCATGGCAAAACCGATGGCAGACAACATAAAGGTGACGGCGCCGACGGCCGGCGCAAACAACTGGTCGATCACATAGCCGACAACGACGCGCGACACCGCCATGGAAATACCGAAGGCGAAGGTGGCCCAGGCGGCGTCTTCGACGGTCCACCCGCGATCGACCAGCAACGGCACCAAATGGGGCAACAATCCCCACAGGCCAAAGGTCGCCAGTCCGATTGAAATGAGCAACAGCCAGAACGCCTTCGTGCGTAGCGCCTCCATGACCGTAAGCCCTTCGTCATTTGGTAGTGTTGCCGTCTGTTCGCCGGTGCCGGCACCCGCGCCGTCAGGCTTTAGTCCGACATCGGCCGGATCGTTGCGCATGAGAAGGCTCACCACCGGGATCAAGAACACCAAAAAGACAAGTCCCAGAAAGATGAAACCGGCGCGCCAATCGAATGCGGCAATCACTTGTTGGGTCAATTTTGGAAAGACCGCGACGCCCACGCCCGTGGCGGCCGACGCTATGCCGATGATGAGGCCGCGCCGGCGATCGAACCAGGCCGTGATCGTGCGCGTGAAGCTGATGGAATTCGTGGCAATGCCGCCGATGGAAATGAGCGACAAGCCCAGAATGAGATGCCAAAGCTCGCTGACCAACATGCCGGTGGCGCACAACAAGAAACCCGCCAACGCCAGCGACGGGATCAGCACGCGGCGCACGCCAAAGCGATCGATCAGAAGGCCGCAAAGAGGATTGGCGGCTGCATTGACCAAACTATAGATGGTGAGCGCAAGCGCCATGTCCTTGCGGCTCCAGCCGAACTCGGCTTCGAGCTCAATCACGAATAGACCGTACACGGCGTAAATTAGCGGACCGATCGTGGCGAACATGCCCACGAAACAGGCGAGTATGACCGGCCATCCAAAGATCGGGCCGGCATACCAAGATCGGGGTACCAGCGTCGTCATGTCGGGGTTGTCTCTCCGATTATGCGGGATTGCTTAAAATAGTGACAGCTTGATCGGCACACGAACAAAACAAGGATTTTGGTTACGAAAAGCCGGGCCATTCTAGAGCACGTTGACAAAAGATAGAATCCCGAACGTGCTCTCAGTCTTTGTTCTGTCGCGCATTCGAATGGCCGACATTCCGAGTGTGCCAACGGAAACGCACGCGGCTTCGTGTGCCCTTACCACCAT
The DNA here is from genome assembly GCA_004356335.1 of Alphaproteobacteria bacterium. Lineage (GTDB taxonomy): Bacteria > Pseudomonadota > Alphaproteobacteria > SMXP01 > SMXP01 > SMXP01. The sequence continues at coordinate 6,866 of SMXP01000126.1, forward strand.
TGGACCTTTTGATCGACGGCGACTTGGTGAAGGCGCCGGCAATGGATAAGAC
>SMXP01000127.1 GCA_004356335.1 Alphaproteobacteria bacterium
CGTCCCGTTGGCGGCGCGGTCAACCGTGAGACTTTTCTTTTCACCGTCATTGGTGAAATTGACAGTATATTTGTCCTTCACCCGTTCAATGGCCGTCACTGTCACATCTGTCAGGATATCAATACCCAAATCTTCAGTTGCTTTATGAAGTTGCGCCACAGCGTCCACATCTAATCGTGGCAGAAGACGGGGCATCGCCTCTAGAATGGTGACCTTAGTCCCAGCGCGGGCAAAGACGTGCGCGAATTCGAGAGCAATGACACCGCCACCGATAAAGACAAGCGTGTCGGGCAGGGTTGGATTTTCAAGAATGTCGTCGCTAGTGATCAGATGTTCCGAGCCCGGAATAGAGAGTTGGCGCGGTCTGGAACCCGTCGCGATCACAATTTTGTCCGCCTCGATCGACTTACCGCCAATTTCAAGTGTATTGGTGCCGATAAATTTCGCTTGGCCACGCACAAGATCAATGCCTCTTGATTCTAGGCTTTTGGCGAATTCATCCGGCACACCGTCAACGAAAGTGCGCTCGCGGGCGATGAGTTTAGCCCAATCGAGCTTGGCTTCGCCGACGTCAATCTGATGTTCTGATGCCAAGCTGATTTGATGGAGCGTTTGCGCTGCTGCAACTAAAACTTTTTTCGGCACACAGCCTCTTAGCGCACAGGTTCCACCCACATCCCAGGATTCGACCACAGCAACGGACTTGCCGGCTTCACGCGCGACGCCAGCGGCCGCCATTCCCGCATTGCCCGAACCTAAGACGATGACTTCATAGTGCGTTTTCATGATCCAATTCCTTTCCGTACGTGATGTCCATTTAGCGTTACACGATTTGTCTAAGCGGCCTCCAAAAGCGCAACTGTGCCCAAGCCGCCGTCAGCGCAAATGCTCACGATGGCACGAGTGCCTGGATCCATAGCCGCAAGTTCTTTGACGGCTTGGCTTAAGATGCGTGCGCCCGTGGCCCCGAACGGGTGGCCGATAGCTACGCTTCCGCCATTCGGGTTGAGCCGTTCCCGTGGAAAGTCGCCAAACGTATGGGGAATGCCCACGACGTTCGATACAAAGTCGTGGCTTTCCAAAGCTTTGATATTAGAGAGCACTTGCGCGGCGAAGGCTTCGTGAATTTCCCAGAGCTTAATATCCGTGTATGAGAGTCCATGACGGGACAACAGCCTCGGGATGGCATAGGCCGGCGCCATGAGGAGGCCCTCTTTGTGAAGATTGATCGCCGAAATTTCCCAATCGAGGAGTTTAACTTTTGGAGTAGTGGTTGGCAGTCGATCAATCCCCTGATCCGTGGCGACCCAAATGCCTGCGGCGCCATCCGTAAGGGGCGAGGAATTGCCGGCAGTGAGGGTGCCGTGGCCGCTTGTCCGGTCAAATACAGGCGGTAATGTTCTGAGTTTTTCGTTCGATGTGTCGCGCCGCGGGATGGTGTCATGTGTCAAGTCACCGAACGGCACAATCAAATCGTCGAAGAAGCCTTGATCCTGTCCTGCGATCGCATTGCGATGGCTTGCGAGCGCCAATTTGTCTTGGTCTTCGCGTGCAATGTTCCAGGTCCTTGCCATTTCTTCCGTATGTTCGCCCATGCTCTTGCCGGTAGTGCGGTTGGCAATTTTTGGAACAAGAAGACCAATGTGTCTAAACGGGAGGGAGGCGCTCGCGCGCAGACGGCTTGATAGATCTTTCGATGTCTGCACGCGCTTCAGCCAATCAGACAGTCCTTGACTGAGGCCAACTTGGACGCGAGACATGCTTTCGACACCGCCTGCCAGTGCCAAATCGCGTACGCCGTGTTTCAACATGCCAGCCGATTCAAACACAGCGATCATGCTCGTGCTGCACGCCAGCGCCGTTGAGAATGCCGGGATCGATTGATCTAATCCGCCGTCAATCAAGACCTCGCGTGCGATGTTGCTGTAAGCAAGATTGGGCGCCACCATCCCCCAAGTGATGAAATCGAGCCTGGAGCCGCTGTTAAGCTGCTCACTCATGGCCTGCACCACAGGGATAGAAAGAGAGATCGCGTCTTCGGTGGCATACGCTCCGTCGGCCTTGGCGAATGGCGTGCGCAATCCGGAGGCGAGCCAGATGGTGTCAGTCTTGCCAGAATTCAACATCACGATCTCCATGAACCGTTACTCGGCCGCGGGTATTCGAACAAATGAGGATCATCCATCTGGGTTATCCGATAGATCGAGCCGTCGCTTTAGTTCAATATTTTCGGCTTCGAGTTCACCTATTCGTTTTTTGACGTCAACTAGTTGTTCTGCAATGTCCGCCTCGGTGAAGCGTGGTTCGATATGTTGAGGGCAGTTGACATCCCAGGCTTCGATCGTGAAAACGATGACGCGCTCCGGAATGGCGGCATATTCATTGTCGGTTACCTTCTTAAGAAGTTCCTCATTGTCATCCACCACTCTAGCTCGACCCCAGACTTTGATTCGCCGTCGCTTTGGGTAATCCATAAGAAAGATGAAGGCCTGCTCATTGTCGGAAAGATTGCCGAGTGTGATGTATTGCTGGTTGCCCCCGAAATCGGCGAAGGCAAGCGTGTGTTCATCCAGTACTTTTAGAAATCCCTTAGGGCCGCCGCGGTGCTGAATATAGGGTTGGCCTTGTGCATTGGTTGTTCCTAGATAAAAGGAATCCCTTTCCGCTATGAAATCTTTGAGCCTCTCGTCGACGGCGCTTTTCCAACCCCGGCCTTGCTCCATGCGCGCGTAACCATCGCGCGAACCACGTGCGGTCTGCTGAGTCTTGACCGCGGGGGTAAAGGCAATGTCACTGACATGTTGATTCATAATTTCGTTCTCCTAAAAACTCAGATCGTGCGCATCCACTAAAAAATTCGTCTCTCGGGTTCCTTGATGGGAATGTCATTGGCGCTCATGTCACGACGGTGCATCAGACCATCCTCATCGAATTCCCAGTGCTCGTTGCCGTGTGTGCGAAACCATTGGCCATCCGCGTCATGCCATTCATATTCAAAGCGAACAGAGATTCGGTTTTCCGTGTAAGCCCACAACTCTTTCATCAGTCGATAATCCAGTTCTTTCTTCCACTTGCGCTTTAGAAACTCTTTGATGTTTTCGCGCCCTGAGAAAAACTCGTCTCGATTTCGCCATTGAGACTCTTGGCTGTAGGCCATTGCGATACGTTCCGGATTTCGGCTATTCCAGGCATCCTCAGCCGCTTTAACCTTGAGTCGGGCGGTCTCTTCAGTGAAGGGCGGCTTGAGTGTCTGTGACATCTAAGATTCTCCGGGGTTGGGTCAGCCCGAGCCGGGGGGAGCTCGGGCTGCCCAGGTCATCCCGCCTCTGGGGGCAAGAGGCGGGCGAGGGATTAGTCGAGATAGGCTGTCTGGATTGCCGTCACGGTTTCATGCGTCGTTCCAACGTGGTTGGCAATCATGCGAAAATTAGTGAGTGCAGCAGCGTATCCATCAAGGCCGGGCAATTGAGCAGCGGCGGTCGCATCTGTTACCACTAACACTTCAAAACCCTGTTCGGCGAGTTCGCGCATATGTGATTCTGTGCACAGATTGGCCGACATTCCCGCCAGGATCACTTTGCTAATACCGGCCTTGCGAAGCTGTAAGACGAGATCATTGGTTTCCGGTCCAAAGACTTTATGAGGGCTCGTCACGACGGTTTCTCCGTCCTGAATGTAAGGCTTGTATTGCGCCAACCAATCGGCACCTGAGCCTTCAAAGCCCTCTACGGAGAGGGGGCCGGTTCGGTCAAACATGCCCATTGCATGCATCGCGGCTTCCAATGCCCCTTCCATCTTCCATTTGTGATCATGGGGATAATAGTAATGAGGTGAGACAAAAACGGGCATGCCGACGGTTTTGGCCGTCTGGAATAACGTGTCGATGTGCTCGACAGTGCCGTTTTCAACGACGTTTTTTCCAACCAGGCCCCATGTGACACCATCGGGACTTAGAAAATCATTCTGCGGGTCGGTGACCAAAAGCGCGGTCTGACCGGGGACGATCGTCATTCCCGGGTCCGGTAGACCGTCATCGGCTCGGGCAAGTAAGATCAACAATAGAGAAACGAAAACAGTGAATGTCGTGAAAACGACTAGTTGGGCTGCCTGCGATCTAAGAGAATTAAGGGTGCGGGTCATTTCTTCCTCCAATAGGACGTCTGAATAAGGGGGCATCAATGGCGCCAAAGGTAGCGACCCTTTTGGAGTGCGTGAATTAGGTCTTGTACGTACGTAGAATTACGGACGCGGACCGATTAACGGCCTGGATCCGACGGGCAAACTTTAGGAACGAGTGCGGAAATCTCTCAGCGTAACCGCAAGGAAGTACTTAGGTTGTTTGTTGACTAGTTGCGGCCAGCCATGACGCCGCCATCCACATCCCAAATGGCGCCCGTGACCCAGTCAGAATCATCCGACAAGAGGAAATCGATGGTCTTGGCGACGTCCTGCACGCGGCCAACGCGACCGATGGGATGGAAATCGTTGAAACCGCTGGTCAGTGCGTCTTCTATCTCGCTCGGGTCGATGAAAGAGCCATAGATTGGGGTCACAACCACCGCCGGTGAAACGGCGTTTACGCGAATACCGTAGTCGGCGAGCTCCATGGCGAGATGTTGGGTCATGGAATGGAGGCCTGCCTTCGCAATGGAATAGGCCGATGATGGCGTTGCCTTGATGGCCTGTTTGGCCCACATGGAGCCGATATTGACGATCGACCCTCCTCCGTTGGCTCTCATGTTCTGGGCTACGACCTGGGTTATGAAAAAGAACGCTCTGTTGATCCCGAGGTATTTGTCGTAGTCGGCCTTGACATGTTCCAGGAAGGACAACGGTTTGAAGACGCCGGCCGCGTTGACGAGGTGCTTGATATGTCGGCGCTCGGCGTGAAGTTGGGTGATAAAGGTATCGATTGCGGCCTCGTCGTACAAATCGACGACAACTGTTTCGATGGTACCGCCTGCTGCTTTGGTCAAGTCCGTCTTGGCTTGGTCCAATTTTGCTGGATCACGGGAAAGCAGGATAAGGTCCAAGCCGCGTGCGCGAATGCGTCGAGCTGTTTCCAAGCCCATGCCGCTGGAGCCCCCGACGATCAAGGCCACGGGATTGCTGGAACTGGTCATTTTCGTTCTCCGATGCTGCGTTTGAATAAAGGACATCAATGGCGCCAAAGGTAGCGACCGTCGGAGGCGGCGTGAATTAGGTGTTGTACGTACGTAGAATTACAGATCCGCTTGTGGGGAAATTGTTTTAACCCAACGCATCATTGACAGCGCCAAGCGATCGCGTCACGAAACACAGAGCGCCCGTCGACCCTAGTTCCAGCAAATTGCACGGCCGATAGAAGTGGATTAATTTCGAAGACAGGCGGTCACAACACTAGGCTCCATAGCTACTTGCAACTACCATTATCGGGCGTATGCATTTAACATGGCGCCAGAAAGTCCACCCCAGCAAGAAGATTTTCAGAGTGTTTACTCTAAAGAGGGAGTCATGACAGGGAATAGCAAAGGGCCACGCGACACCGAGCCACTTCCCGGTTTTAGTGATCTAATCCTTGCCGCATCAGGTGATGGCATTTACGGCCTTGATACCCAGGGCCACACGACATTTGCCAATCCTGCAGCGGTGCGCATGTGCGGTTATACGGTGGAAGAGATGGTCGGCGCCTCTCAGCACAATCTTATCCATCATACCCGACCGGACGGCACGCCGTATCCGAGACTGGAATGCCCCATCTACGCGGCGTTTTCAGATGGAAAGGTTCACCGCAAAAAGGACGAAGTTTTCTGGCGGAAGGACGGCACTAGTTTCCCGGTGGAGTATGTCAGCACACCAATCTGGGACAACGGCCGTCTGATTGGCGCCGTCGTTTCGTTCCGCGACATTACGGAACGCAAGCAAGCGGAAAAGACCCTGCGGGAAAGTGAGGAGCGGCTGCGCAAGTCCCAGTCTGATCTGCATCATGTATCAAGGCTAAGTGCTATGGGTGAGATGGCTTCTGGTTTGGCGCATGAACTGAATCAACCACTGACGGCGGTGATGAATTATGTTCAGGCGGCCAAGCGCACCCTTGAAGCGAGCGACGATGTTTCGTCGGCTCAAGTCATAGATTATTTGGATAAGGGTCTCATTCAAGTTGACCGAGCCAGCAATATCATTCGAGGACTTCGCAAATTCATCAATAAAGACAATTCCGATCGGTCATTCGAAGATATCAACGAGATCATCGAGGAAGCGAGTAAGTTGGCTTTCGCGGGGAGCGGGTTTGAAAATACTAAGTTCGAATTTCAACTCAGCAAGGGTTTTAAGCTTATCTTTGTTGATAAGGTTCAGGTTCAACAAGTCATTTTCAATTTGGTCCGTAACGGTATGGAGGCGCTCGGCGATACCAGGGACGGACATCTCGTTATTGCAACGGAGAAAACATTGGATAACTGCATCGAAGTCTTCGTTAGGGATAACGGTCCGGGCCTCGACGAAGAAATTGCAGGACGCCTATTCCAATCCTTTGTGACCACTAAGCCGAACGGAATGGGAGTTGGATTGTCGATCTGCCAATCAATTGTCGAAGATCACGCCGGACGCCTTTGGGAAACCCGAAATCAGGACGGCGGCATGACATTCCATTTCACCTTGCCTATTGTTCTAAAGGATTCTGAAAATGGGGAGTGACCGCTCGACCGTTTTTGTACTTGATGACGATGAGGCCGTTCGCGATTCGTTAAGAGCCCTGTTGGAATCAGCCGGTTTAGAGGTCGAGCTATTCGAATCTGGACAGGACTTTCTCGATGATCTTGATCCGGCCAGATCGGGTTGTTTGATCTTGGACGTTCGCATGCCTGGCTTAAGCGGCCTTGAAATACAGCAGAAACTCACCGAAAGGCGGAACTCCTTGCCGGTCATTATAATAACCGGCCACGGCGATATTCCAATGGCGGTGAAGGCCATGTCGGCTGGAGCCGTTGACTTCATCGAAAAGCCCTTTGCCGACGACACCCTCCTCAAAAGTGTCAAACGGGCACTCAGTCAACCCAAAAAGAATCTTGTCGATCCGGAAAGTGCGGGCGATTTAGAAAGACGCCTGGGACGACTGACACCGAGGGAACGCGAGGTGTTGGATCAGCTCGTCATCGGCAATCCCAATAAGGTTATCGCCCATGAACTCGGAATAAGCCCGCGAACCGTCGAAATCCATAGGGCGCGTGTGATCGAGAAAATGAATGCACGTAATCTGTCACATTTGGTTCGTCTGGCCATTGCCGCAGGGGTTCTTCCTGATGAGTCTCGGCTTTAGCTGGTCTAGGTAGATTCCCCTATTTTCCGGTATTGGATTGGTCCTTATGTTCGGACCAACAGAATAGAACTCTTGTGCGCGCGGCCGCCATGGCTGCGAAGCCGAAAAAGGTCGCTTGGAAAAAGAATGCCGCAATCCAAAACAGACTCGAATATTGTCGTCATTGATGATGACGAGGCCGTGCGCGATTCGCTCTCCGCTTTGCTGTCATCGGCAGGCTTTCAAGTTAATACATACGAATCAGGCCCAAGTTTTCTGGAATCGGAAGATGTCAGGGTAGTCAATTGCCTTATTGTTGACCTTGAGATGCCCGAGCTAACCGGCCTTGATGTTCTTAATCGACTAGTCGCTGAAGGTAATATGGTGCCGGTTATTCTCATTTCCGGTAATTGTGGAACAGCCGCGTGGCAACGAGCAAAACGGGCCAGTTTCGCGGCGTGTCTTGAAAAGCCTTTCTCTGACGAGCAATTGCTTGAGGCCGTTCGTAACGCGTTGGATTAAGACAATCTCCCTGCACGAATATCCGTAATTCTACGTACGTATATCACCTAATTCACACCTGCCATTTAGCTCGCTAGCTTTGGTGCCATAACGGAAATAGTCATCAAGTCAACTCGATCACGGGCAGGAGGCAAGTTATGTCGAAAACTTTAAAATCAAGGATTGATCAACGCGAAACTCTGGGTCTTATAACTATCATAGTTGCAATGATTTTCGTTGGCGGTTGCGCCAACTTTGACCCTTTTAGTTCTAGCGTTCACACGCAAGGCGTTGTTCAAAGTACTTCGTCTGACGACTATGGCATCGTGCAACACAAGACAGTTCAGATAGGGGAATTAGAAATTTTCTATCGTGAAGCCGGCCGCCCCGATGCGCCGACTATCGTCTTGCTCCACGGATTTCCGACATCGTCACAAATGTTCCGCAACCTCATACCGGCGCTTTCGGATGAATACCATATCGTTGCGCCTGATTATCCAGGATTTGGTAATAGCTCAATGCCAACGACGGATGAGTTTTCTTATACGTTCGATAATCTGGCAAATGTGGTCGATCAATTCCTCGATGTCATCGGGGTCGACCAATACAGTATATATTTGATGGATTATGGCGGTCCCGTGGGTTTCCGCCTTGCCACGCGTCATCCTGATCGAGTCCAAGCTTTGATCATTCAGAACGCTAATGCTTATGATGAAGGACTTCGTGAGTTTTGGGATCCGATTAAAGCATATTGGGAGAATCGATCACCGGTTACGGCGGAACCCCTCAAAGGTTTCTTGAATGTGGAAACGACAAAATGGCAATGGACCCATGGTACAAGAAACGAAGCAAATATTACGCCGGACACTTGGATTGTAGATCAGTACTATCTTGATCGGCCGGGTAATCAAGAAATTCAATTGGCGCTCTTTTACGATTACGGATCGAATCCACCTCTGTATCCGAGTTGGCAAGCTTACTTCCGTCAATATCAACCACCCACCCTCATTGTCTGGGGGAAAAATGACTATATTTTTCCAGCCGAAGGCGCTTACCCGTACCAGGAAGATTTGAAGAATCTCGAATTTCATCTTTTGGATACGGGCCACTTTGCCTTGGAAGAGGATGGAGAGTTTATCGCATCCCGCATAAGAGCCTTTCTAGAAAAGAACGGTTTTAGTGGATCGTAATTAATCCCCTGACCGCCTCTTACCCCCAGAGGCAGGATGACCTGGGCAACCCGAGTTCCCCCCGCTCGGGCTGCCTGAACCGGAAGACGAACAATGGCACGACCAAAAGACATCGATGGAGAAACCTTAGGCGTGCAAATCAGTGATGGAGGTAGCAATGTTAGGTCATAGTTTTTCAATTATTACATCGCTGAGCATTATGGGGCTCTGTTTAAGCCTCTACCTCTGGATTTAGCAATGTCATCAACGAAAGAATTCTGCGGCGTGTGCCTGTCAAAAACCAGATTCCGTGTTTGCAGCTGGGATTATCGTATCATGATCCCGCGTGATGATTGGGATCTTGAAACTTGTTTTGGCTGTTATTGGCGGGTGCTTTAAATCCAGAGCGCGATTAGAAGCCGAAAACGCTTACTCGAGACATCCCGTTTGGGGTGCTTCGACGTAAGGCACCTCGGAAGATA
>SMXP01000128.1 GCA_004356335.1 Alphaproteobacteria bacterium
AACGCGGAGATCGCCGGCAATCGGGAAGAAGTCGTTGAAATCATCATAGATCCGGCCCGCGCGGCGAGTTATCGTTTGAACAGCGATGAGCTCGGTCAAATCTTTGCCCGGGCCAACCGGCTCGTTGCTGCCGGTCGCATCGATACCGGACGGGGAAGTTTCCCCATAACGGTCCCCGGATTGTTTGAGAACATTGACGACATTCTCAACATGCTCGTGAAATCGCAAGGCAATGCCGTGGTTCGCGTGCGCGATATTGCAGACATAAAACGCACCTTTAAGGATCGCGATTCCTTCGTGCGCGTGAACGGCGATCCGGCGGTGGCGATTGAAATTACAAAACGTAGTGGCGCTAATTTAATCCTTACGGCAAACAATGTGCGGCGCAGCATCGAGCGAGCAAAAGCCGACTGGCCGACAGCGCTTAAGGTGGGTGTGACGCAAGATAAAGCCCAACGCATCAAGATTCAGATCGAAGGGCTTCAAAATAGTATTCTATTGGCAATCTTCCTGGTGATGGCGTCGGTCATTGCCGCACTGGGTCCCCGATCGGGCTTTCTGGTTGGTTTGGCCATACCGGGCGCCTTCCTGATGGGCATCCTGTTTCTTTTCATGTCGGGACTTACGATGAACTCAATCGTCATGTTCGGGTTGATCCTATCCGTCGGCATGTTGGTCGATGGCGCGATTGTCGTTACCGAATATGCCGACCGAAAAATGACCGAAGGATTGGATAGGAAAGAGGCCTACGTCATGGCCGCCCAACGCATGGCATGGCCCATCATAACGTCCACCGCCACCACCATTGCCGCCTTCGTGCCCTTGCTTATGTGGCCGGGTTTGATGGGTCAAATGATGGTCTACATGCCCATTACGCTGATTTGTGTATTGACCGGATCCCTTCTCATGGCGCTTGTTTTCGTACCGAGTTTGGGTCGACTGATCGGCCGGCCCAGCGAAGCGGATCGCGGAACCATGACCGCTTTAAGCGGCGAGGACAGGGTTGATATTGAAAAGTTGCGCGGCGCTACCAAGACTTACGTCCGCGTTCTCTCTTTAGCCTTACAACATCCCGGTAAGATCCTTTTGGGTATTGTAATATTGTTGGTGACGGTCCCGGCCCTTTATTTATGGACCATGCCCGGCGCCGTCTTTTTCCCCGACGGAGAAGTCGATCGCGCCACCCTGCTCATTCACGGCAGGGGCAATCTTGCCATAAAAGAAAAGGATATGCTGATCCGCGAGGTGGAACAGCGCATTGCGGAGATCCCCGATTTCAGAAGCGTTTATTCGCGCACTGGCGCGAGCGGACAAGGTGCCGCATCGGACGTCATTGGCCAGATCACAGTCAATTTCAAGGCATGGAAAGAACGGCGGCCCAAGAACGAGATATTAAAGGACATCACAGCGCGCACGGCCGATTTGGTGGGTATTCGCGTCGAGCCGCAAATCCAGAGACATGGCTTTGGCAGCAATAAGCCCATCGAGATCGAGATTAATTCCGCCTATCCGCATTTGCTGATAGAGGCATTGGATCATATCCGAGAAGCTATGCGTACCCTGTCCGGGTTCAGCGCAACGGAGGATTCCCGGCCTCTTCCCGGTATCGAATGGCGCCTTGAGGTCGACCGAGCGCAGGCCGCCCGTTTCGGCATCGACTTGGCTTCCGTCGGCAGTGCCGTTCGTCTCATCACAAATGGCGTCAAGCTTGGCACATTCCGGCCCGACGACAGTCAGGAAGAAGTGGACATTCTGGTCCGTTACCCAAAAACCTTCCGGTCGATCAGTCAGTTAGATAAATTGCGTATTGACACGCCCGGCGGTCTCATCCCCATCAGCAATTTCGTGAAACGCATCCCGGTACAGCAGGAAACTCAATTGCGGAGAATCAATGGACGTCGGATCATGACCATCAGCTCTGACGTTAAGAGCGGCATATTGGCCAGTCAAAAGGTTGCCGAACTCAAAGCTTGGCTTAAGGAAAACCCGGTCGACCCGCGCGTCCGGGTAAGTTTCAAGGGTGATGACCTAGATCAACGGGAAAGCGGAGCGTTTTTGTTTACGGCATTCGCCACCGGTCTGTTTTTGATGGCCGCCATATTATTGATTCAGTTCAATAGTTTTTACGCCGTACTTCTGATTTTGAGTTCCGTCATTCTATCGACCATCGGCGTTCTATTGGGATATATTATCACAGGCTCCCCATTCAACATCGTCATGTCAGGTATCGGTCTGATTGCGCTCGCTGGCATTGTTGTGAATAACAATATCGTTCTTATCGACACCTATGTGCGCCTCGTTAAGACCGCACCCTCAGTATTTGATGCGATTATTCAAACAGGCGCGCAACGTTTGCGGCCGGTGTTTCTTACGACGCTTACTACGGTGCTCGGTTTACTCCCGATGGCCAATTCCTTGTCGATCAATTTTTTCACCCGACGGGTTACAATAAATGACCCGTCAACAATGTGGTGGCAGCAACTTGCATTCACGATTATCTGCGGGCTGATATTTGCGACGGTTCTAACGTTGATCGTCACTCCCTCCGCGCTCATGTGGAAGGACCAACGCAGAAAAGAACCGAAGATCGAAACGGCGGCAAAGCCAAAAAAGGGGTCGGGCATCCAAGTTCCCGCGGAATAAAGTCCAATTGACGAGAAAATCCCGTGACGCCGGCTTAATCTGACCCATTTAGATCTATTGGCTAGAGCCGGTCACCATATTAGATGCGCCCAATGGAGAGGGCGGCAAGGTACACCGCCCGCCTTTCTTATCGCCGGATCTGAAAAACCCGTTGCCGCCTCGGGCGTTGAAAATATCATTCGGCGGATCCAAGACGATGCGATTGTTCTGTTTCAGGCCATCGATCGCCGGACCGGCATTATTGCAGATTTGATTCCAACTGATAACGCCATTGGCATCCGGCCACACGCGAATACCGGCCTTGTTATTTCGTGAAATGAAGTTCGCTCTAAACTCAGGTGCCAGGACCGAGCGTTGAAGAAGCACGCCACTTTCGCCGTTACGATAAATCCAATTACTCAGATACGTACCGCCACCGCCGACACTGACAATTCCGTGTTCGATATTGTCATGCACATGATTGCCGAGAACCGTGACACGGGCCCGTCCGTTGACCCTAATACCATCCACATTACCGACAATATTGTTGCCGATCAGAAAATAATCACCGTTTGGCGCCGCATCGATGCGAACGCCCACTTGGCCGTTTGTTATGGTGGTGGATTCAATCCGCGAAAAACCATCTTGCAAAAGGATCGCGGGGCTGTGAATGGTCGCTTCGACAAAGCTGTCCTTGAGGCTGAAAAAACCACGCTCCATAATGATGCATGGCCGCGCGCGATAATCGAGCTCATCGCTCGGCTTCAGCCATTTCATGCCGCTCACGGAAACAAGGCCGTTACTCGCTGAATTTATATGCAAACAAGGCACATCGTAAGCCGGCCGGATATCGACCTGCACCCCTTCCGTATAACTCTGGATCGATACGGGATAGCTGATGCGTAGCGCATCGGTGTAGGGCTGGGCGCCGGACACGACCCTCACAGTACCGCCGGAACCGACCGCATTGACCGCCGCCTGGATCGTGCGATAACGGCCTTGCTTGCCCTGTTGATCGACAATGACAACACGGCCCCGTGTCGTCGCTCGGGGTCGCGAAAAGTTTGGCTTGTAGATTGGTGTCGGCAAACTGGAAGAGGGAAACTCAATATCGCCCGACTGTTGCGCCACAGCGCCCTCAAACATCGCCAGGCACAAGACGATGATACTCAGCGCGGCCAAAACAAAGACCAAGCTCCTCATCGAATACAGAAAATTGCTATGTCCCAGCATCCACCAACCTCGAATCGGCCCGATACCGGGCGCTTCGATTGTTCCCCCGCGTTCCTTGTTAAACCCCCGCAAACCCGATCAATGGCCCGGATGACCAGCCTCCCGCGCACGGCGGAAATAGATATCCGCTCGATCTCGATCGACACTTACGCCGCGACCATCACGATACATCACACCCAGATTGAATAACGCGGCGGCGTTATTCTGTTCGGACGCGCGCTCAAACCAATAGCGCGCACGTATATAGTCGACGGGTTCTCCGATCCCTTTGTAATACATAGTGCCGAGTGTGGTTTGCGTGACGGCATTGCCACTCTCGGCGCCGGTTTGAATCAATCTCACGGTTTGTTCCGGTGTCAATTTACCATTGGCCGTGGCGCCAATGGATCCTTGATACAATTTGACCGCACTTCCCGTCTGAGGCCCCAATTGGTTATCAATCGCCCCTTTGTAATAGCCCAGCGCCCGCAACGCATGTTGGATCAACCGAGTTTCCAGTTTATTCACATTCAATAACGCGGTTATCCGGTCGGCGCGGTCAACCGATTCATCGCTGTGCGGCGCAGGGTAAAATTCTATTGGCAGCTGCCAACTGGCTATGCGCAGATCTGCCGAAGCAATAACCGCCGCGCCGGCTTCGCCCTGTGCTTCAAGATCGGCGCGCAGCCCATTGGCCAAACGCTCCGCCACGATATGCCCCAAATTCTCTGCCCTGGTGTAATAGGCCAGTGCCTCGGCATTGTTTCGCTGGATACCGCTTGCCGCAAAATTGATCTCCCTATCCAACGAAGGGCTCGGCGGGGGCAACGCTTCCTGCGCTTGGAGTTGCACGACATCGGTTCTTGTGAACAACTCGCGGAACTGTCTGAACTGCCGTAGGGATTCCGTTTGTTCAGGCGTCACCGGTTCTTCACGACCGCGACGTTCATCGTAAATTTCCCCTAAGCGGAACAAACCCTCCGGTCCGCGCTTCGCGAATATATATATGATCCGTTGGTGGGCGTCGCTTTGGTCGGTCGGCACCATAGGCAGGAACGTTCTTTCACGCTCGCGCAGTCCTTCGGATTTGGCCTGCCGCATCGTGTCGAAAGCCTCAAGCGTAAGACCAATCCGTGAGACACTCGCCGCCGCAAAGTAAAACCAAACATAAGCTTCGATCGGATCGGCCTCGATGCAAACGGAATTTTTCTGGCCCGCCGTATCGAGACACTCGCCGTCTCGATACAGCCGTCCCAGACGCACTTGCGATAAGATGTCGTCGTTGATCCAGGCCGCTTGGCGCCACAATTTAATGGCGGCCATCAAATCGCCCCGGCGATAGGCTTGCGCGCCTTCCGCGTAACCCGCTTGAGCGGATGTATCGAAGACAATAACGAGCGCTAATGCGAACAGAACACCCCGAACGCGACGCGACGCACCCCTCGCTCGCCGTACTACGCACTTTGTCTGGTTTCTCAGCCCCACCGTATCCCCCGATACGCTGATCGTTGTTTTTGCCTGTACAGACGCCACAACGCCTATTGCGCCGCACGTCCCTTCCCGTATCCGGCCACCCACGCCTTTATGCTAGCAGATATTAACCATTCTTCAGCCCCTTTCCGCGTGGCGGCGACCGCGCTCCGGTAAAACATGATTTTTTCGCCGAATCTCGGGAATTTTTTCCAAATTCAAGCTCCAGTGTTGCTTCGTTGCATCAATCCGGAAGCTTTCGGCCGGGCACGGCCGCCATGATCATTGCTCAAACCCGTCTCAGACTGCGATACTGGGCACAAAGCAGGGTGCGCGCTGGGGCGCGGAGTGGGGCAAAATGGCTGACCAAATAATTGAATTGCTGGGGCCGACAGGTCTTGAAACCTTTCAGAGTATTGGGCTGGGCGTCATTTTATTGGCCTTAGGCGGGGACGTATTGGTCCGGGGGGCCCTCGGCTGCGCCCACCGCCTAAAGCTATCTACCCTATTTGTCGGTATTGCCATTGTATCCCTAGGGACGTCGGCACCCGAATTCGGCATCGCCGTGATCGCGGTTTATTACGATCAATTGGATATCGCTGTGGGCACGGCCATTGGCAGCAACATTGCCAATATTTTTCTCATCATGGGATTGGCGGCCCTTATTCGACCCTTGTTGATTAGAAATACGGCGATCGTGCGGGATGGTGTGTTTTTCATAGCGGCGTCAGGTTTTTTGTTGTGGATCGCCCAAACGGGATTCCTCACCATCGTTGACGCCGGTTTCTTTTTAGGCGCCCTCGTTCTTTATATTTTTACTTCCTATGTCACCGAATTATTCTATTCGCCGGCAAAGACATCCGGCACGTCACCAGACCAGGCCGGAACCGTGTCACGGGCGCTCGATATTGGCCTTGCTGGTCGTAGTCTGGTGCTTAGTCTTATCTTTGTCATAGCTGGTGGTGTCACGCTTTATTTCGGCGCCCAGTTCGTCATTGAAGGTACCATCGGTTACGCGCGGCAATCGGGCATTGAAGAAGGTCTGCTTTCCTTGAGCGTCGTCGCCTTGGGTGCGGCTTTGCCCGAACTTGTGGCCACCGTCTTCGCGTGCCTACGCAATCAACCCAGTCTTGTGATCGGCAATCTCATTGGCAGCAGCATCATCAACATCTTGGGCGTATTGGGATTGACGGCCTTTCTGGCGGATTTCGATATCGAGATCGCCAGCATTTTTACCTGGGATATTTGGATCATGTTTGCCGCCGCCCTTATTCTGTTGCCTTTCATGGTAACGGGCCGGCTACTTTCCCGCTTTGAAGGTATGCTCTTGGTCGTCGCCTATGGCAGTTACCTATACATGTTGTTCACAATCCATCCGGCATTTTGACGGCATATCGATATTATTCGGCAGGACAATCCATGCTACCTTATGAAACGACCCGTATTCGACTTGGGCGAACAATTGATAATCGGATTTAGCGCAGACACCAGAACCGAGCTTGAACGCCTTCTCTAGAGCCCATTCACAAAAAGTGTACGCGGTTTTTGGGTTCGAATGGGCGACCAATAACAAATCTAGACCCCCGTTCCCTGATTCAATGAATTGTGAACGGGGGTCTAGGCGGGAGGTTGCAAAATTTGTTTAGTCGCGAAGAATCCTCGCTCGCTTTGGCAGCTCTGACCAAGCTTCCCGATCCGGTTCTTATCTTGGACGGAGAGATGCGGGTCGTCTTGGCCAATCAGGCGGCGCAGAAAATTTTCGGCTCGATTGACAAGGGCGATGCCATTTCGGCGATCATTCGGACCCCTTCGGTCATGGCAGCGATCGGCAACGTGTTGGACGGCGCTGCGGACCAAATGGTTGACTATTCCGATCTTGTGCCGGTCGAACGCCATTATCGAGCCCATATCATGCCGCTACGCCCCGATAGCGGCGCAAAGGGAACACGGAACAAATACGCCGTTTTGGTCCTTCACGACCTCACCGAAATCAAAAGATCGGAACAGATGCGGGCCGATTTTGTTGCCAATGCGTCCCACGAATTGCGCACGCCTCTAGCATCGTTGGCCGGCTTCATTGACACCCTACGTGGTCACGCCCGCGAGGATGAGGCGGCACGCGAGCAATTCCTGTCGATTATGCAAGTGCAGGCCGAACGCATGGGACGACTGATCGAGGACTTGTTGTCGTTAAGCCGGATCGAAATGAATGAGCATGTTGTGCCGGAAGGGGCTGTCGATCTCATGGACATTGCCAAGGACGTGGTTGACGCCATGACGCCAAAAGCTGTGGAAGGGGATGCCAAGCTGGTCATTACATGTGACGGCAAACCGGTCTCCCAGGGTGCCGCTGCGAAGCTCGGCACCGTCATCGGCGACCGCGACGAGCTGATCCAAGTGGTGCAAAATTTGGTCGATAACGCCATCAAATACGGCCGGCGAGGTGGCACGGTGACCCTGGATCTGGGTCAAGCGGTGACCGATCAGTCGGTAACGGGATTGGCATCGCAGACGGCCGTTCCCGCGACCACGTTTGCCTCGGATAAGGCGCTTTATATCTGCGTGCAGGATGAAGGAGACGGCATCGCACGGCAGGACTTACCCAGACTGACCGAGCGATTCTACCGGGTCGATGTCAAACGCAGCCGGGAGGAAGGCGGCACCGGCCTGGGTCTGGCCATCGTCAAACATATCGTGAATCGACATCGCGGATGGCTCAGCATCGACAGTATTCTGGGCGAGGGCAGTAAGTTCACGGTATTTTTGCCCTGCACCGCCACCCGCAACACCGCCGCCGTCATAAAAGGTTCACAAAAGTGATGTCATTCCATGGGCTAAGGAACAACTGATGCCCGCAGCGACACAACAATACCAGGTCAAGTGGTCCGCCGAGCAACTGGCGCTGTTGCGCGCGGATATCGCCCAAATGGGTGGCCTTGCCGAACAGCAATTGAGCCGGGCCATCGAGGCCATCGGGCGGCGCGATACCGGACTGGCCGAACGGCTCATCGAAGACGATGCACAGATCGACAAATTGGAAATCGCGGTGGACGCCCGCGCGGTCCGGCTATTGTCGGCAGGCCGGCCTAGCGCGCCGGATTTGCGCCAAGTGCTTTCGGCCCTCAAAATTTCATCGGACCTGGAGCGCGTCGGTGATCTGGCCAAGAACATTGCCAAACGCGCCATGGTGCTTAACCAAGAAGAGCCCCTGCGCACGATCCAAAGCCTGACGCGCATGGGACGGCTAGCATTGAACGAACTGAAAGATGCTCTCGACGCCTACTCCCGTAATGATACGGACCAAGCCTTGGCGGTGTGGCGACGGGATGAAGCGCTCGATGAGCTGTACAACTCCCTGCTCCGGGAATTGCTGACCTTTATGATGAATGATCCCCGCGTCATCGGGCTTGGCACACATCTTATGTTCGTCGCCAAGAATCTCGAACGGATTGGCGATCATGCCACCAATGTTGCAGAGACCGTATATTATCTGGTGAACGGCGATTATTTGAGCGATCAGCGCCCGAAGGGCGATTTTTCGAACCTGACCACCGCCAGTGGCGAGGTCAGCGAAGCCAAATAAGCGAAAAACGGCTCATGGCGACCAAACCGCTCGTTCTTATTGTCGAAGACGAAGAAGCCCTTGTCACGCTTCTTCAATACAATTTCGAAAAAGAAAACTACCGGGTGTCCTTGGCAAGAAATGGTCAGGAAGCCATCCTTCTGATCGACGAGATGCTGCCCGATCTCATTATTCTCGATTGGATGCTGCCGGAGATTTCCGGCCTCGAACTGTGTCGCCAACTGCGCAGCCGCACCAAGACACGCAACGTACCCATCATCATGCTGACCGCAAGAGGCGAAGAAACCGACCGGATCCGCGGTCTCGATACCGGCGCCGACGATTACATCACCAAACCGTTTTCCATGACCGAATTGTTGTCCAGGGTACGCGCCGTATTGCGCCGGATTCGGCCGGCCTTAGCGGAAGACATCGTTGTGTACGGCGAGCTTGAGGTGGATCGGGCGACCCATCGCGTCAAGCGGAGCGGCCGCGACATTCCTTTGGGGCCGACCGAATTTCGCCTGCTCGATCATTTGTTGCAGCATCCGGGACGGGTGTTTAGCCGCGGACAATTGCTCGATGCGATTTGGGGCACCGATGTCTATGTCGATGAACGCACCGTCGACGTACATATTGGCCGATTGCGAAAGGCGCTCAATGCCAAAGGAGAGCACGACCCCATTCGCACCGTACGGTCTGCCGGCTATGCCTTAGACGATCAATTTCCCCATTGACCTAGAGTGTTTCCAGGAGTGAAGACCGTCCTGCAAGGTCAATCGATCCAGTGGATCGATTGAAGGGATGAACGGACCCGGTTTTCCGTCCGGAAACACGATAAAACAACAACTTAGGGTCAGGTTTTGATTCCATCAAAACCGGAAAGACCCTAAGTCTACCGCCATAAAAGCGGCGATCGGAAATCAACCGGTCGCGCGCCGCGGCGTCTTGGCGTCATAAGAACGTTGCGCCTGACGTTTTTGCTCTTCCCGGCGTTCGCGCCGTGACGGCACGGTCTGATAGGCGAGGCGGGCATGAGCTTCACAATAAGAAACACCGGCTTCCGTTTTCCGGGCGCAGAAATGGAAAGCCTCGGTTCCCGGATGGCCGATCGGCCATTTGCACATATGTTCCTTGAGCGTGAGCACGGTGGCATATTGGCCGTCTTCCAACACCACCTCTTTAATGATTTCGGGCACGACGATCACCGGTTTCGACATCGGTTTGCGCCGCGATGAAAGGCGCGGGCGCTCGGTGCGTGCCGGTGTTGCCCGGCCCGAAAGACCGAGGCGGTGAATTTTACCAATCACCGCATTGCGTGTGGCCTCGCCCAAAGTGCGGGCGATTTGACTCGCGCTTAATCCCTCTGCCCAAAGCTTAGAGAGCAGCTCAACCCGTTCTTCCGTCCATGCCATGACACGAAAAACCCCTGATCTGGTATTGCTCGTTCCGCCGCAGCACGGTGATCATTTGTGCCCGCCCCGGCCTCTTATGGCGCGGGCCCTATCACCGTGTCCTGAGTCCCTGACTCAAGGACTACTATATGTCGTGGATCGCACTATAAGGCATACTAGATCATCCGTTAACTATTTTTTGCCCGGGGCGGCAAGAAGCTGTGGATAGTTAAGCCGCCGCCCCATCCGGGGCCCGCCATGTCTCCTGTTGCAGACCGGCGCCGGCTGGCGTAAGCCATGGCGTTTGGCCAACAAAAGAAGATCAAAATGACCACGGACGGCTATCTCCCCACAGGCACACGGCATTTCGGTGCGGTCAATTGGCTAGGTGTGTGGACGCTGTACAAAAAGGAGGTCCAACGTTTCATCAAGGTTGGCATTCAAACAATCGTGGCGCCGGTGGTTTCGATGCTTTTGTTTCTGGTTATCTTCAAATTAGCCCTGGGCCGCTACCGACCGGACATTAACGGTATTCCCTTTGCGGATTTTTTGGCCCCGGGGCTCATCATGATGGCCATATTGACCAATGCGTTCGCCAATTCTTCTTCCTCCATCATGATGGCGAAAATTCAGGGCAATATGGTGGACGTCTTGATGCCGCCCTTATCACCGTGGGAACTGACGTTCGGCTATGTCATGGGGGCCACCACGCGCGGCATTATTGTGGCTATCGCCACGGCGCTCGCCATGGTGCCTTTGGTCGATTTCGACGTGGTCCATTGGTGGGCCGTGGTTTATTTCGCCGTGAGCGCCTCTCTACTATTGTCACAAATCGGCGTCGTGGCCGGCATTTGGGCGGACAAATTCGACCATATGGCCGTGATTACGAATTTTCTGATCACGCCCTTAATCTTTTTGTCGGGTACCTTTTATTCGGTGCGCATATTGCCCGATTACTTCTTTTTCATAAGCCAGGGCAACCCATTTTTTTACCTGATTGACGGATTTCGATATGGCGTGATCGGTCAATCGGACGGCTCCGTTTTTGTCGGCGTTGTCAGTGTGCTCGTGTTGAATATTGTTATGGCGGTGACCTGCTATCTCGTGTTCAAATCTGGATACAAGCTCAAGACCTAGAGTGTTTCCAGGAAAAGTGGCCCCCGGTTTTCCGTTCGGAAACACGATAAAACAACAACTTAGGGTCAGGTTTTGATTCCATCAAAACCGGAAAGACCCTAAGCCGGGCAAGCCTCTTGTTGACACGAAAAGCATTGCTGACCATACTAAGGGCAAATAGGGTCGCCGTCTGCGAAAAGCGGGCGGCGTCATTTGTTTTGGTACAACAGCGAAAAAAGCGCAGAATCATTACCTGGAGGACGAATTTTGGCCTCGCCCCTGATGACAACTTATGCACCGGCCGACCTCGCCTTTGAACGGGGCGACGGAGCTTATCTGGTAACCGGCGACGGCGAGCGCTTTCTCGATTTCGGCGGCGGCATTGCCGTGACGGCGTTGGGCCACGCACATCCCCATCTTGTTCGTGTACTGACGGATCAGGCGGAAAAGCTTTGGCATACGTCAAATATGTATCGTATCCCCGGGCAAGAACGTTTGGCGCAACGCCTGGTCGCGTGCAGTTTCGCCGACGTCGCTTTCTTCACGAATTCCGGTGCCGAGGCGGTTGAATGCGCCATCAAAACCGCTCGGAAATTTCATTTCCATTCGCGTACCGCCGACACGGGGGGGCCGCGATACCGCATCATCACGTTTGAGGGGGCCTTTCATGGTCGCACCTTGACCGCCATTTCGGCCGCACAAAAGCCGGCACATATAGAGGGCTTTGAGCCGCTCATGCCTGGCTTCGATCAAGTGCCGTTTGACGATGCCGAGGCCACACGCAATGCCATCACCCATGAGACCGCGGCCATCATGATCGAGCCCATTCAAGGCGAAGGCGGAATTCGATCGGCCTCTTGGGGCTTTCTCCAGACGTTGCGCGACCTGTGCGACGAACATGGCATGCTGCTGATTTTCGACGAGGTTCAAACGGGGATTGGGCGGACCGGCAAGATGTTTGCGTATGAGCGGACCGGAATTGTACCGGACATCATGGCCATCGCTAAAGGGCTTGGCGGCGGGTTTCCGGTCGGTGCGTGCTTGGCAACCGCTGACGCCGCCAAGCACATGACGCCGGGTAGCCACGGCTCGACCTTTGGCGGCAATCCGCTAGCTATGGCTGTGGCCAATGGCGTCCTTGATATTGTGCTGCAAGACGGATTTTTGGATCACGTACAAACGGTCGGCCGTCGGCTTCATCAGGGCCTCGTCGTGCTCAACCATAAGTTCCCTCGGATCTTCGACTCCATACGGGGTGAAGGACTGATGATCGGCTTGAAATGCCGCGTCCCCAATAAGGATGTGATCAAGGCCATGATCAGCCACAAAATGTTGGCCGCCGCCGCGGGCGACAATGTCATACGTTTATTGCCTCCGCTGATCATCGGCGATGCGGAAATACACGAGGCCATCGGTCGCCTTGAGCAGGCCTGCGCCGACATCGACCACAGGCTGCAACAAGATGAGGAACAAGAGTCATGACCGGCGCCGCCCTTCGTCATTTTCTCGATCTCGACCAGATCGGGCCGGACGTGTTGCGCAACCTCACAGATCGGGGATTGGCACGAAAAAAAGCACGCAAGGATTCGCCCCTTGGTGCGGTCGATCACGATGCGCCGCTTAAAGGGCACGTGGTTGCCCTCATTTTTGAAAAACCGTCCACGCGCACGCGTGTGTCGTTCGATGTGGGCATCCGGCAGCTCGGCGGCGACACCATGACTCTCAGTGCCGCCGACATGCAACTCGGCCGGGGCGAAACAATTTCGGATACGGCCCGCGTCTTGTCACGTTATGTGGATGCCATCATGTTGCGCTCGACAGACCACACTCATCTTTTAGAATGGGCAGCGGCTTCGACGATTCCGGTCATTAACGGACTCACCAACAAAACCCATCCTTGCCAATTGATGGCCGATATCATGACGTTTGAAGAATATAAAGGTCCCATCAAAGACCGAATTGTGGCCTGGAGCGGTGACGGCAATAACGTCGCTGCTTCGTGGATTCAAGCGGCGGTTCAATTTGAATTCGAGTTGCGCCTCGCTTGCCCGCCCGGCTTCGAACCCGATGCCGGCATACTCGATTGGGCCAAACAGAAGGAAGGTCGCGTTCAAGTGGTAGAGGACCCTCGTATAGCGGTCGATAATGCTGATTGTGTCATCACCGACACATGGGTATCTATGGGCGATAAGGACCCGGACGCGCGGCGCAAAGCGCTGTCGCCCTATCAAGTGAATGCCTCTCTCATGGCGTGCGCCGCAAAGGACGCCATTTTTCTGCATTGCCTGCCCGCCCATCGAGGTGAGGAGGTAACCGATGAGGTGATCGACGGGCCTCAATCGGCCGTATTGGATGAGGCCGAAAATCGTCTTCACGCACAGAAGGCCATTCTTGTCTGGTGCCTGCTTGGCCGTGAAGAATAACCAAACATACGTTTTTATGATTGAGCCCTAATGGCTGACATCCCGTCTTACGGCAGCGACGATTGCGTTCTGCCATTCAGAATCGAAGGAACCGATTTCCGGGGCCAAGTTGTCCGAT
This sequence comes from Alphaproteobacteria bacterium, assembly GCA_004356335.1. Taxonomy (GTDB): domain Bacteria; phylum Pseudomonadota; class Alphaproteobacteria; order SMXP01; family SMXP01; genus SMXP01. The sequence continues at coordinate 13,918 of SMXP01000128.1, forward strand.
TGGGCGCAAGTGTCAATTCCGTCCTGTCGGCCCATGCCTATCCGCCGCCGGTCTCGGGCATGCTGGGCGAAGCCCTTGTCTTAGCAATTATGCTCGGCTCGGCGCTCAAATTTGTCGGCAAGCTTATTCTCCAAGTTCAAAGCGACGGGCCTATTAGCATGCTGGTGGTCGATTATCGGACTGAAGGCTTTGTCCGTGGGTATGCCCAAGTCAATCAAGACAAATGGCTGGGCCGTTTCGGATCACACGGCGACGCGGCAAAAAGTGGCGAACCACAGCCGGTCTTTGGCGACCTGTTCGGCGACGGTCATTTCGCCATCACTGTGGACCAGGGACTCAAAAAGGATCGTTACCAGGGCATTGTGACGCTTGCCGGTGACAGCCTGGGCGACTGCGCGCAAGCTTACTTTTCCCAGTCGGAGCAAGTGTTGACCAAGATCAAGCTCGCCGTCGCGCAGTTGATCGAACCGGGCGGCGGCGGCACTTGGCGCGCCGGCGGCCTGTTGCTTCAATCCATGCCGCCCGCCGAGCCGCAACCCGACAAAGACGGCGAAAAGCATGATGACGATTGGCCGCGCGCCAATGCATTGCTCACGACGGCGGAGGATCACGAACTTCTCGATCCTCGTGTTACGTCGGAAAAACTCCTCTATCGCTTGTTTCACGAGGACGGGGTGCGCGTTTTTAAACCAAAGCCGGTCACCTTTTCTTGTAGTTGCGATCGCGACATCATTTTAGGCTTGTTGATGAGCTTTCCCAAGGACGAGCGCCAAAAGATGGTCGAGCCGGACGGCCAAATTCGGGTGCGTTGCGAATTTTGCAGCTCACTCTATGAGTTCGAGCCTGAAAGCGTTGAACAGCGATTGCGGACCCATGGAATGGGGTAAAACCTAGAGTGTTTCCAGGAAAAGTGGATGCCGGTTTTCCGTCCGGAAACACGACAAAACAATAACTTAGGGTCCGGTTTTTCTTCTATCAAAACCGGACCCTAAGTCCTCGCCCAAATAGCATCCTAAACCTTATCCCGGCAAACCACATCCATAA
>SMXP01000129.1 GCA_004356335.1 Alphaproteobacteria bacterium
CTTGGGCGGCGCTGATCTTGGAAATGCTCTAGACCCCATTCACAATTCATTGAATCAGGGAACGGGGGTCTAGATTTGTTATTGGTCGCGCATTCGAACCCAAAAACCGCGTCCCACTTTTTGTGAATGCGCTCTAGCCGCTCGAATCATCGGTCTCGAAACCCCAAGTTAAATCCGAAAGGAAAAAGGGCGCCCCCCCGGGACGCCCTTTTACATTGACGTTGTCCCCCCGCTGTCGCTACGCCACGGCCTCCTCTTGCGGGTCGCGCAGCACATAGCCACGGCCCCAAACGGTTTCGATGTAATTTTCGCCATTTGTTGCGGCAGCGAGTTTCTTGCGCAATTTGCAAATGAACACATCGATGATTTTTAATTCCGGCTCATCCATCCCGCCATAGAGATGGTTGAGGAACATTTCCTTGGTCAGGGTGGTGCCCTTGCGCAAAGAAAGCAGTTCCAACATTTGGTATTCTTTGCCGGTCAAATGAACCCGTTGGCTATCGACTTCAACGGTCTTGGTGTCGAGATTGACAGTCAGACGGCCGGTCGTAATGACTGACTGAGAATGACCTTTGGACCGCCGCACAACGGCATGTATGCGGGCAACCAATTCGTCCTTGTGGAACGGCTTGGTCATGTAATCGTCGGCACCAAAACCCAAACCTCGGACTTTGTTTTCGATTCCGGCAAGGCCGGAAAGGATCAAAATAGGTGTGCCGATCTTTGCCAGTCTCAGTGTCTTCAGAACGTCAAATCCGCTCATATCCGGCAGATTGAGATCCAGCAAGATGATGTCGTAATCGTAAAGTTTACCGAGATCGACGCCCTCTTCGCCGAGATCGGTCGTGTACACGTTAAAGCCTTCCGACTTTAACATCAGCTCAATGCTTTGAGCTGTCGCACTATCATCCTCAATCAACAAAACTCGCATCGGGTATCCCCTCCCGCGTCTAATTGTATGTTGAGCGCTCGCCGCTCGAAACTTGGTTAACTGATACGATCAGCCTATGGGCAAATGGTTAAGAAAAGTTAATTGAACAAAAAAATTTACGGCTACTTCTTAATTTTTCAGATTAACAATTGAAGTGCCGCTTTACGCACTGGCCGGGGACCAAAAAACCTGGATTCCAACGCTGTTTTTGATCCCGGAACTCGAACAGACTTAAAGAATCTAAGTGATTCGGCGGTTTACCGCAGCTTAAAACCTGCCGTGCACACTATTGTCCGGTCGGCGGTTGAGATTTTGCCTAAAATCCCGGACTCATGGGGGAAATTAGGCGCCATCGGCACCTCTGGGTGCCATCGAGTCAATTTGTGAGGCGTCATGACGGTCAAAGACACCCTGGTTAAGTTGAATAAGCTGCGAGTTGAGCAATCTAGGCACGAGCTGGCGCGTCTTTTAGCGATCGAAGGCGATTTGATCGTTCGACGGGCCAAGCTTGAGGCGGCCACGCGGGCCCACCAGACCCTGGTCACCGACCGTCTTGAAGAGCCGCTTTTGTTTGCCAGTTTCAGCCAATGGTCGGCATCCGAACGGCGGCGGTTGGCCCAGGCCCTCAAGTCCGTCGAGGACGATCTGATCGGCGCCCAGAATCATGCGGAAGCGGCCTCCCTGGACCTCAAAATGTTCGAGAACCCTGTCGGCACGGCTGAAGGGCGGCCACCCGGCGCGGATCGGCACTCATCCATCGATCGACCGGACCCCCTCATGGACCCGCCGTTCAGACGTCGCGGCACCTGAGGTCGATTTGACGGCGCCGGAATACGGGCCTTACAAGTCAGTTACGGAAGAGAGATCTTATGCCGTAGATCAATGTGATGACGATCATGAACCCGATCAATCGGATGATCACCACGGTGGCGTCCAATTCGAGAATACTATCCATGATTTCCGCTAAGACATCGGCGACCGTCTGCTTACCCCAAATCTGCTTGGCGTAAGCGATTGTGACAAATTGGTCGACGATAATCGCAAATATGGAAAAATAAACGATGCCGCCATAGCGCCTCATCGCTAACGCTGCGATTAAGGCAATGACAAGTCCCTGTACGGAATTTACCGCATTGAAAGATTGACCTAACAGATCGATTAAAGATTCCGGCATGTTCCCCTCCACTTAACCCAACACCACAATACCCCCGGGCCCCGACGCCCGATTTGGCTCCGGCGTCATAGAGTGTTTCCAGGAAAAGTGGCCACCGGTTTTCCGTCCGGAAACACGATAAAACAACAACTTAGGGTCAGGTTTTGATTCCATCAAAACCGGAAAGACCCTAGCAAGAGGGCATCATAGGTTAGGCAAGGGGATTGCCCAAGAGGAAATCCGTGCACTCCCTAAGCCGGTCCATCAAAGCGGCAAGAAAACGCAACGCCGGCGACTCTAAATAGTTGAAGACAAAGCATTCTAGAGCGCATTCACAAAAAGTGTACGCGGTTTTTGGGTTCGAATGCGCGACAAAACAAAGACCTAGAGCACGTTAGTGATTCCATCTTTTGTGAACGTGCTCTAGAGTGTTTCCAGGAAAACCGGGTCCATTCCGGCCTTCGCTGGGGCATGCTTTTCCTGAATGCGCTCTAGGCCAACGGGGTTAGGCGCGGATCGTTTTCCGTTCGTCGCAGGTAATTTTCCCAGCTCGAGTTCGATTTATCGAAATCATTATAATAGATTCGATCCAACGCCATGATCGCGATGGCTGCGTCCCGTTCATCTCGAAGCGGGATATTGTCGACGGAATTCACAAACTCAAATAATTTCCGTTGGCGTTTTACCGGCGTCGATGGCAAATGATCATCGTCTTGGATATGTATTCTAATAATGCGATGAAGCTCGTGATGTTTTTCCCGCCATTTGACGATCAACTCAAGAAATTTAATAAATGCGTGTCCTATGGATTGCCTGGTTTCTAGTTTTTCCGTCTCACTGACGCGAACCTGGCAGGGGGTATCTTGAACCGGTCTCTTTTGGCTTGACGATCTTACTTGTTTGAAAATTTTCTCCAATCTGCTTTCGTTCTCGATCAGCTCGTCAAGATCTTTCCGGCTCAGAAGAATTTCCACTTCTTTATATGTAAAATTTACACTCGGATCTTGATCCGTGTCGTCTTTATGTAGAATAGCGAGTTGATTCCACAGACGATCCGTTAAGACTGTTTTTAAGAAAACTTGATAGCGCTGACTAATTGGCACTTGTTGTGCTAATTCCCCGGCCAATTCTTCACTAATATGCATCATGATGGTGAGACCTATGGAACTAGAGCGTTTCCGAACTTAACGGAATCGCGAAAACGCTCTAAGTTCTTGTTTGGTCGCCCATTCGGACGGAAAACCGGTACCCACTTTTCCTGAATGGGCTCTAAGTCCTTGTTTGGTCGCATTTTCTTAACGCGAACCGGTGTCCACTTCGCTCGAAAATGCTCTAGCTTTATAAATTAACGCGGCGATACCCTTTACCGCTTTGCCACACCGAATGGCATCGAGACATTCATCTTTAACTGACCAAACGAAAAATTCTCTTAATGAACACGTCACCCTGAGAATTTATGGCGGAACATCCGCCGCCTTATGGTGATATGGCGTTTGATAGATTCAGTCTGTTATGCCCGTAGCGATATCGGGGCGAATTGGCGTGCGTCTCAAATGTTAAACAGATCTTTAATGCCGGAACTGGATGAGACCGAAGAATATCAAGCGGCGATACAATTCATGATATGAGTTGGAAGCTTGTGAAACCTAATGCGTGTTACCGTCAAAGCGATAATTGAGAATGGGTTTGCGACTTATTACCGGCAATTCTTTAAGACTCATGCATTTGCCGCGACAATTATTTTCCCGACATGTATTGGTTGCGGTCCGCCATCAATCGTTAACCGAACTTTCACCCGGTCGTTGGATACTCATGGGCGATGTTGAAGATATTGTTTGAATAATTTAATTCCGCCGCCGACACGACAATATGATCGAAAATTTAAATGCATCTGCAACCATCGCAAACGCGGCTCTGCTCTTTCTGGCGGCCTGTGCGGCATGGATTTTGGCCGGGCAGTCGAAGAGTCTGGAAGAGACGCGGAGCAGTGTGGGATTTAAATTGATCATTGCCGGCCTATCGGTATTTGCGATCTTTTACATCGCCGACTTCGTTGCCACCTTTGTCTTACCCCAATTGGTTGGGCCGGAACGCGCCGCTTCTCTCATGTGGTATTCGGGTTTCACCGTGAGCTGGCTCGTCAATCTGCTCGGTACGGCCTGTATGTTGACGGGCTTTCTGCTCATGATTAAGGCGGCAATGAACTTGGTCGGTGAACTGGAGGTTTCCAGGACGGATTTGACGGACAAACTCGCCGCAAACAAGGCGGAGACGGTGCAGCTACGTGAAATGACCCAGAAGACGGCCGCCGCGGCGCGCGCGAAATCCGAACTTCTTGCCAATGTAAGTCATGAATTGCGCACGCCTTTGAACGCGATTATCGGATTTTCCAATATTCTTAAGAAGGAATTGTACGGGCCCATCGGGCATGCCAAATATCATGAATATGCTGAGGATATCAGCCAGTCGGGTCTCCATCTTCTGGCGATCATTAATGATATATTGGACTTGTCGAAGATCGAAGCCGGTCAGATGGAGCTTCAAGAGGAAGCCTTTGATATTGGTGAGGCGATCGGTGTGGCGCTTAGCTTGGTAAGGGAGAGTGCCGAAACCAATGGCGTCACGATTAAGATCGATCTTGCCGACGATATGCCTTGGCTATTGGCCGATGAGCGCAGAATCAAACAAATCGTACTCAATCTTTTGTCCAACGCCGTGAAGTTTACGCCCCGAGGCGGTCAAGTTGCGGTCAAGGTATGGTGCAGCCCCAAATCAGGTTATGTCATTCAGGTCTCCGACACGGGAATCGGGATTGCGCCGGAAGATTTGAGCAAGGCCTTGGCACCGTTTGGCCAGGTTGGCAACAGCCTGAATCGGGATTGCCAGGGAACAGGTATTGGCCTGCCTTTGACCAAATCTCTGGCGGAAATGCATGGCGGCTCGTTAAATATTGAGAGCAGAGTAGGTGTCGGTACGACCGTGACGGTCCGCTTGCCCTCCCATCGCATCGCACCGCTATCTGAAGCCACGCTCGTCGCCTGCTAGAGCGTTTCCGAACTTAACAGAATCGCGAAAACGCTCTAAGTCCTTGTTTGGTCGCGTTCGGCTGTATTCCACAGCCTCACTCTTAACGCGAACCGGTGTCCACTTCGCTCGAAAATGCTCTAACCCCGTCGATTTAACATTCCCATCAATAAAAGAACTGGCCCCTCAATAAAAGAACCGGCGAAGCCATGCGTCACCGGTTCCAATATAATGAAATAGCCTGTCACTGAGTTCTATTGATTGGCACTACGATATTGCTGAATTCTTGTGGTGCGCAGACCCGGTAAGCCATACTTTTCAATTGCATTTTGCCAGGTGAGAAATTCCTCAACTGTCAATTTGTACCTATCGCACGCAGCTTCCATACTGATAAGACCTCCGCGCACAGCGACGACAACCTCCGCCTTTCGACGAATGACCCAACGTCGCGTGTTTGCGGGTGGTAAATCCGCCAAGGTGAGTGGGCTCCCATCGGGCCCAATGACATACGTCACCTGAGGCTTCCCTTCCTCCACCATCGATACTCACTCCTTACTCAATATACGGGACCACACTAGCAAGATGATTTTAAGAAACGGTTGAGACCTAGGGTTAATCCGTTCCTAACGCCGACGCATTTGACCGGATTTTATGGTTGCCATGAGGCGCTGCGGCGGCGACGGCCCGCGAGACAGCCGATTAGAGCCCATTCAGGAAAAGTGGACCCGGTTTTCCGTTCGAATGGGCGACAAAACAAAGACTTAGAGCCCATTCAGGAGTCCATCTTTTGTCAATGCGCTCTAGCCACTTTTCGGTACGAGCGTTAAAAGATCAGGACGGCACCTGCACAAGGGTTGTTTCCCGTTTGGTAGGCCCTATAGTGCGGCCCGAAAATGGTGTGTATGATGACCCTTTCCGATCTCCAGGACGATACCCATAGGCTGGATCCCCCAGCCCACGAGCTCCCTAATGTGGCGGATCTGCAGCTTTCGGGTGTGCCCGATGGCGCGCGCGTGGTGGTGGCGATGTCGGGGGGCGTGGATTCCTCGGTCGTCGCCGCGCTCATGAAGCAACAGGGGTATGACGTTGTCGGTATTACCCTTCAGCTTTATGACCACGGCGCTGCGGTTAAGAAGAAGAGGGCCTGCTGTGCCGGTCAGGATATATATGACGCGCGCCGGGTCGCCGAGGCGCTCGATATTCCGCATTACGTGCTCGATTATGAGGATCGGTTCAAAGCATCGGTGATCGATGATTTTGTCGACAGTTATCTGGCCGGCGAGACGCCAATCCCCTGCATTCGATGCAATGAGACGGTCAAATTTCGAGATCTTTTGGACACGGCTCACGATCTTGGCGCCCACTGTCTCGTAACGGGGCACTATGTGCGGTGGGTGCGGGGCGCGGGCGGACCGGAAATGCATCGGGCGGTCGATAGCGAGCGCGATCAGAGCTATTTTTTGTACCGCACCACCCGCCAGCAGCTTGATTATTTGCGGTTTCCGCTGGGTGATCTCAGCAAGGCCCAAACGCGGACCCTGGCTGCGCGCTTCGGCCTAAAAACCGCGTTAAAGGCGGACAGCCAGGACATTTGTTTTGTCCCCGAGGGGCGCTACACGGATGTCATTGAACGATTGCGCCCTGGTGCCGCCGAGCCCGGGGAAATCGTGCATGTGGATGGCCGCGTGCTGGGCCGACATGACGGTATTATCGGTTTCACGGTGGGACAACGTAAAGGACTGGGGGTCGCCACCGGCGAGCCGCTCTACGTGGTGCGGGTCGATGCAGAGCGGCGCTGCGTCATCGTCGGTCCTCGCGACGCGCTGCGAACGGTCCGGCTCCAATTGCGCGACGTCAATTGGCTGGGGGATGGATCGTGGCAAGAAAATGCTGGATCGGGCGTGGCCGTTCGGGCCAAAGTGCGCTCGACACGCCCGCCGGTACCGGCCCGGCTTGCCCTGGATGAAGACGGCCAATTGGGAGTCATTCTTGATGACGGCGAACACGGAGTGGCACCGGGCCAGGCCTGCGTGCTTTACCAATCGACCTGTGGCGGCAGCCGGTTGCTTGGCGGCGGCTGGATTAAGGGGACCTCGGGATTCCCTGAGAAATCGCCATAGGAGTCTGGAGAAAGGTTTGATTTCGCCGACCTCCCGACTTAGCGGTTGGCAAATCGGAAAGGCCTCCGCTAAAGTGATGGAAAGCCCGCTGGTACAGCAAGAGGTAGGGGAGCATCTGTGAAAGTCTCCGAAATAGATCTTCAGTCCGTGCGCAAAGCTTATGCGCGCTGGGCGCCTATATACGATTGGTCCTTTGGCGTTATTACCTCGATTGGGCGCTATCAAACCATCCAGCAGATAAATCGGCGGCGCGGCCGGGTGCTTGAAGTGGGGGTTGGCACGGGCCTGTCCTTGCCGCGATATGCCCCCCATCTCGAAGTGACGGGCATTGATTTGTCGACCGAGATGCTTGAACGGGCGCGCGACCGGGTACGCAAGAAGGGATTGACCAATATCGCCGGGCTCCATGAAATGGACGCCTCGGATCTGACGTTTCCCGACGGCTATTTTGATACCATCGTCGCCATGCATGTGATGACCGTTGTCCCCGAACCGGAAGCCGTGATGGCGGAAATGCAGAGGGTCTGCGCACCGGGCGGCAGAGTTATTCTACTCAACCATTTTGCCAAGAGAGGGGGGGTGCGCGGCCTGATGGAAAACGTGTTGATGCCCCATGCGCAAACAATTGGTTGGCGTCCCGATTTTTCGGTGCAAAGCGTGTTGACCCAAGACGGCCTTGAGCTTTCTGAGGCTCGCTCCATGGCGCCGTTCCGTATTTTCACCCTGCTCGAGTTTCAAAAAACTGTGGCACAGATTGCTTGATCAAAAATAGACGACATTCCGCCCAATGATTCCGCCCAATGGGGTCATCAGGGCGCGGGTAAGGCGATGAACCGAGTGACTTGGCTTCAAGATTGGTCCCGTCTGTAAAGGGCCGCCGGCCCTGTTGAGCGCAATCGGGCTTGAGTTTTCCACCGACTTAGGCCATTTTCCGGCCCCGGCCTGCCAGGCGATCCGGGTTTTCTGGGTGATTGCCGGACAGGCGGATTCCAAGGTAGCGACACCTCTAAGTTATTGATTTCATTGGAGGCGGGGTAGCTCAGCTGGTTAGAGCAGCGGAATCATAATCCGCGTGCCGGGGGTTCAAGTCCCTCCCCCGCTACCAGAAATCTAAAGTCTTGGCATTGATCGGCATATCAATCCGCGTGGGCATCGTTGGTGGACTGGTGGATTGGCATGTCCATATGGAGTTCCCAACCGGCAAGAATACGCGCGCCTATGATATGTTCCACGGGCGTCGGTGCGGCGCGGCAAAACGGAGGCGGGTAGATCTTGTTGAAGCAAGACCGGAATACATACAAAACCTGGTTTTTCGATTGCGATGGCGTGCTGCTCGATTCGAATCGAATCAAGTCAGAAGGAATGCGTGAGGTTGCGGCTTACTTCAGCCCCGGTATGGCCGACGACTTTGTGGAATATCATCGGAACAATGCCGGCGTGTCGCGCTTTGTCAAGTTTAACTATTTTTTCTCCACCATGCTCGAGCGCAAAGAGTACCAACGGGACTTCGAAATTGCGCTTCGGATTTTTGCGGATTGCTGCTTTGACAAGATGATGACCTGTGACTTAGCGCCCCGGTTGGTGGAGTGGCTGAAGGCGCTGCCGCTTGATAGCAAAAAGTATATCATCTCAGGGGGCCTCCAGTCCGAATTGCAGGAAATTTTCCGTCATAGGAAGCTCGATTCATATTTTGACGGGATTTTCGGTAGCCCAATGACAAAAGAGGAAAATCTCAGTTACATTGATCGGAGCTTTTCACCCAACAGACCGGCTCTTTTCGTGGGCGATAGTCTTTATGATTATGAAGTGGCCAAGAAATTCTCTTTCGATTTTGTTTTTGTATCGGCGTGGAGTGATTTTTCCGAATGGCAAGCATATTTCGCTGATAAAGATGTTGCGATCATTTCCCTTGTGACCGAACTCTGACCTAGA
>SMXP01000003.1 GCA_004356335.1 Alphaproteobacteria bacterium
GCTGCTTTGAGCCTGCCGCGGTGGCGAGCTTCGCGTGGGCGCGGCAGACCTGTTGCTTCGCGTCGGTGCCACGCTACGGGAACTGCTTGGCGCCCGGCTGGCTCGGTCAGGTGTCCTGCGCGACGTGCTGGCGGTGGCCGAGCGATTGCTCCGGGTATTTCGCGTCGGTGCCGCCACGCTACGCGACGTGCTACGTGTCCGAGTGGCCCTGGTCGGGGCGCTTCGTGTTCGGGTGGTCGACCGATTGTTACGGGTTGCCGTCGTTTCTCTTCTCGAATTTGTTGACGCAACACTATTTCGCGTGCGCCGATTTGTCGTGGTACTTCGTGTCGTGGGCGCATTGCTTGTTGCCCAACGACCGCCCCTGCTTTCTTGTGTCGTTGCCCGTGTGGTGCGGGTGGCCGATCGCCTATTGGTGTTGCCCCGAAACGTCTCACGACGATTGCGCGCCCCTTCAAATCGTGTCGTGTCGGTATTTTGGCGCAATTGCCTGCTGGCTGCGGTTTGACGCGTATTGGATTGCCTCATCCTTTCGCGGCTCGTCCCACGCTGGTTTCTGGTGCGTGATCTTATTTGCCGTGTCGATATCGTTGATTGTTCGGTCAATGTGCGCGTCGCTTCACGGCGCGTTCGCGATCTATCGAGAGCCGTCCTTTCCCTGCGTTGACGAACTCGGGGTGACTCAGCGTCGCTCAATCGACTAACGGTACGTTCGCGCCAGGACCGATCCGCGATCCGGCCACTTTCCCAACGGTTGTAAATATTTCTCTTACGGAAATCGTGGTCGCGATTATGGCGCACATGGGCTCGACGAACGGGGCGATCTCGATAACCGTAATAGTAATCGTAGCCATAATAGTGGCTGTGCCAATAATGGCCGTAGTCATACCAATGGTAGCGATGACTGAAATAATACGGCCAACTGAAAAAGAGAGAATCTAAATAGAAGCCAAATCCCGGAAAGATCGGGAAGCCGGCATAATAATAACCTCCGTAATAGGGATTATAAGAGTGCCAATAATAAGGCGCGTAACTCCACCCTGTGCCATAGACGACGGTACCGTTAGACACATAAGAGCCGGTATATCCCGGCGTATAGCTAGTATACACGTAGTCGGGGTCACTGCCGCCAACATAGACAAATGTCACCGGATAGAGCGGGTGTGTCGAGGGAATTTTGTAAATTTCGTCCGGCACATAAGTCGCGACGGACCACGGGCCATAAGGCGAGGATGCAAAGAACCAAACCCCATCTTGGCAAGCGTAATAACTACCGGCATATTCGAGCACCGAGTAGTTCGTGTTGGCGGCATATGTCAGCCGCGTTCCGGCAATCGGTTCGAATTGGGGCTCACCGGCGTAAGAGACGTCAAGTGAGGCGGTGTTCCGATCCACCGTCGCGGTATAAGGCGTTTGTGCCTCAATCACGGCTTCTTGCGCCTGAGCGGTTCCCGCAACACTGGCCAGAATGTAATCCATAGGAGAGTCTGCCGGAATATTGGCGAAGGAATTCGGCAGGTCGTCCGATTCAACGAAACGCCAATCGGCAAGCGTTTCAATCCTATCTGTCTTGTACCACCGCCCGGCTAGAAGAAGGTAGTAAGATTGCGTTCCTACATCGAAAAATAGGTCCGAGGGCGTATTGCTCACATAAAGCAGATCGGTCCGTTCAATAGGACTTAACTCAATATCGCCATCGAGCTGAACCAACGCCGCAGGATCTGTACTAACAATGATAATCGCACCGTCCGGAATAACGTCAGCATTTGAATCGGCAGAATTTCTCTGTGATTTTGATACTTCTTGGGAAATCGGCCGAGGCACACTGTCTGATTGGCGCCAAGGGCCGTAAATCGCATTGGATACGAACCATTTATTCCCTACACGGAGGTAATAGGTTCCTGTGTCGGAAAACAGTAGAATATCAAACGCCGTATTGATAACTCTCATTACTGAATTGTCTTCGAGAGGAGCGAGTTTGGGTTCGCCGTCAATGAGAACCAGCAGGGCCGGTTTTGTTTCGACATAAATGATCGGTGGCGTGGTGTTGTAGTTTGCGGAACTTTCTTGGCCAGCTTGCAATTGTGCCAGCTTCACTCCTGATTCCAAACGATCCAAAGGTATGTCCGCTTGGGCACCTTGCAACGCCTGCCCGATAACTCGCCGCGCGTAATTCGTACTTTCGGAATCGGGAAAGTCCAGATTTTCGATCGTGATATTATCGATCAATGCGGTTTGCGTGGCTTCATTAACATTGGCCTGCGCGCGAAAAAACGCCGTGCCAAAGATCGACTCGCCTTCCTCAGAGCCATTCAAAACAAGGGTGGAACTTGCCGTCAGCGTCCCTCGACTAAGTGACTCAATTTTTGGCTGATGCACGAGCACCGAGCCTTGGTCGTTTTCAATGAGCTTCGGCCAAGATGACTCGACTGCCTGCTCGGCCGCATTTGCCTCCAAATTCCGCCGGGCGGTAAAACTGCTCAATGAAACGACAACCGCTAACAAAAAGAATGAGCGAATAATCATGTGGAGGCGCCTTGTTTCGAGATCCACCCCAATCTCGCATTCGATCAAATACTAGCCTTGGCCAACGACTCAGCTCCCCCAATTAACCCCTTGGAAGTGCGTCCACTCAAAAAACACAGATACTTACAACGCGTCCCGGCACGGCAGACCGTGCCGCCGTTTGTTGTCATGAGATAAAACTCGGTTGAACATGAACTGCAGATGAACAAGGGCCCTCAATGCCGAGCGATCGCCTTGCGGTAGCGCGTCGTTTAGGCAAAATCACGCCGATTTTTCCGATACGGTGTGCGGCGGCTCAATGCCGAGCCGTGACACGCCGCCCTACAATACCGAAAGCCGATTCATATCGCCCCCATCCTTACCCTAAGATATTGATTTATATACATATTTTTTGGGAATGGAGGCCGGGGGTCCAATTCACGGACGCCCTCCGAGAGCGAGAGCCGCCGATGACCTAGATCGCCGGCGGCTGTTTTCACATTGCCGTGATTTCTGACTGGATCTCGGCCGACTGCCGCTTAAATTGGCCGATATTCATGTGTCGGTCACATGTTTTGCCCGGGCCGCCACAATCGATCTTTTAAAGGACAATAAATCGACGGCGCGAATCGGTCGATATTTTGAGGAGGTACGAATCCGTTGCGACTTTTTCGGTCCCTAAGCTGTTTCGCCATGTCGGCGGCATTCGCCGTGTTGATGACCGCCGGTATCTTGCCGGCACAGGCCGCACCGGATCGCTCAACTGCGTTCCTCGATAGAGTTGAGGCGTTTTCGTCGACATTCAGTGATATAGTCTTTGTCCAAATCAATATTTTATCAACACCAGTGGAGGTGATTGTCCTTTGGCTTGCCGCGCCTATGGTAATTTTCACCGTTTACTTCGGTTTCATAAATCTTCGGTGTTTCAAACTGGCCTACAAGATTTTGCGCGGTTGTTATCGTGACCCCGAAGCACCGGGTGAGGTCTCTCAATTCCAGGCTTTGTCGACGGCTCTCTCGGGAACCGTTGGCCTTGGCAATATTGCCGGCGTTGCCATTGCAATTTCCATTGGCGGGCCCGGTGCCGCATTGTGGATGGTGATTATCGCGTTTTTTGCCATGACCCTCAAATTTTCCGAATGCACGATGGCGGTCAAATATCGTGTATTGCATGACAATGGGACCGTGTCCGGCGGTCCCATGTATTATCTTAAATTGGGATTGGAGGCGCGCGGATGGTCAAAGCTAGGTAAAATTTTGGCTGCGACCTATGCTGTCTTTGCCGTTTTCAGCATTCTTCAATTGGGTCAGGTTAATCAAGCTTATAGCCAGATTAATTTAGTAACCGGATTGGATTCACCTTGGCTATTCGGCATCATGTTGGCGGCGTTGACGGGCCTCGTCATTTTCGGCGGATTGCGCAGCATTGTCCGGGTTACGAGCCGGCTCGTTCCGTTCATGTGCGCGCTTTATATCATCGCGTCCTTGATCATCATCGTGAGTCATTACGCGGATATCCCTCAAGCGATTGCGACAATCGTTACCGGTGCGATGGCACCGGACGGCGTGGTGGGCGGTATTATAGGTGTCTTCGTGATCGGCATGAGACGCGCGGTCTACTCCACGGAGTCCGGAATTGGATCGGCAGCCATGGCTCATGCCGCTGCGAAGACCAACGAACCCGTATCGGAAGGTATGGTCGCATTATTAGAGCCGTTCATCGATACGATTGTGGTCAGCACGATGACCGCATTGGTCATCGTTATTACCGGAGCGTACCAGATCGACGGACTTCGGGACATTCAGATGACTTCTGCCGCGTATGGCAGTGTTTTCTCCTGGTTTCCCTATATCTTGGCGGTGTTGGTTTTTTTGTTTGCCTTTTCCACGATCATTTCCTGGGGCTATTACATAAGTAAAGTTTGGGAGTACTTGTTTGGTCGTTCACGTTTATCAAGATCCGCATTCAGGAGCATTTATTGCCTCGCTCTTATTCCAGGCGGAGCGCTATCGATTCACCAGATCATCGACATTATCGACAGCTTCTTTTTTCTCATGGCCGTGCCCAATATTATTGGCCTTTACCTTTTGGCACCTGAACTCAAGAAAGATCTCGCCGATTATTTGCGGCGCATTAAATCCGGTGAGATTAGACAATGTGAACCCATCCGGTTGACCCGGAACTCATTCTCCCTGAATTTATAAATGAGTGACCTGAGCATTGTCCCACGCAAGCAGTGGTCGTTTTCGACGTTCTGGTACTGGGACTGAGCGGTTTTGCGGCGTGGATATTTAACCAGACAGGACCGAAGTAGAGTCACTCAGTCGGCTTTATAGCTGATGCGCCAAATTGTATCGTTCCAGTCATCCGCCATAAGCAGACTGCCATCGGGCATGACGGCCAGCCCGGCCGGGCGCGCCCAAACCTGCGGCGGCTTCTCACCTTCCGTCCAGAAACCGGTAGCAAAATTTTCGTACCAAGAAGAAGGACGGCCATTGTCAAAGTGAACCCGTACAATCTTAAACCCGGTTGCCTGCGTTCTATTCCAAGATCCATGAAGCGCTATAAAGGCATCGCCTCGATATTCCTCGGGAAATTGTTCGCCATCATAAAAAACCAGCCCTACGGGTGCTGAATGAGATTCAAACAAGACATCGGGTACCTTGGTTGCCGCCACTAAGTCCGGGCGTTTTTCGCCAAATTGCGGGTCGGGGTTGGCACCCAAATAAGCATAAGGCCAGCCATAAAAATCACCCTCTTGTACCCGGGTAAAATAGTCGGGAACAAGCCCATCGCCATACATGTCCCGTTCGTTAACGACCACATACAGATCATTCGTGCCCGGGTAAAATGCCGTACCGACCGGGTTTCGAAGTCCACTAGCAAATGTCGTTTGTTCACTTCCGTCCAGACGAAATCTCTGAACGGTAGCGTGTGGTATGGGGTCTTCGGCAACATTTGCGGTACTACCCACCGTGACATACATATATTCACCCCCCGGATCGAGGGCGATAACGCGCTGATAGTGGGATCCCACCTCCGCGCCGAGCGCATCTTGTGGGGTCAGGCGCTCGCGTGTCTCGGCGACAAGCGCGCCGTCGGAATATGGCAAGCGCCAGACACCCTTTGTATCGGCGACCAGCACCGCTCCTTCTACAAATACAATGCCTAAAGGTTGATCAAAATCTTGAGCGAATGTTGAGCGAATTTCCGCCACACCATCGCCATCTGCGTCGCGTAGCACGATGACCCGATTGGGTTCGGCTACTTCACGAAATCGACTGGCGGGCTGAGTGAGAAAAACATCGCCGTTGGGCGCTATGGCAAACAAGCGCGGATGGCTTAGTCCTTCGGCGAAAACACTTGCTTCAAATCCTTCCGGCAAACGCATGCGGGCGTCTTCTGCGCGTTCGATAACATTTGGCGGATTGGCACCAATCGGTGTGGCGCGCGGGGCCGGTAAATCATCTGCCGAAAATTCGAAACGCTGACCCGGATATTCGTCGGGCGTCGCCCAAACCAAGCTAAAGTTCAACGCGACCATACCCACTACTAAGCCCAATCGGGAAGGCCAATCAATCATGCTTTTTGCCAACACCTTCATAACGATCTCCGTTGCCTTAACGGCAATTTGTCATACTTCAATTGCGATTCCCGACAATATCAAAGGTGGCTGTGAAAAGGCAGCATTAAATTCGAAATATCACGTAACATATTGATTTAACTTATGAATTATGATTAGACAAAATCCAGATGCACGATCTTCACGGGCGCAAAGATGGCGGTGTCTTCATACCGACCGACATGGAATATCGGCACACTGTGTCAGATCATTTGTGATGCCAAAACTGCGGCCGCCAAGTCTTCAATCGCATGTCCCACGGACTTGAAGACGGTGATCTCACTTTCTGATGCTCGAGCTGCGTGATTACTTCTACATAAGTCAAAAAGATCCGCGACAATA
>SMXP01000130.1 GCA_004356335.1 Alphaproteobacteria bacterium
CGCTCGCTGCTCAAATCGATCGCCGCGCCCGCCTTGCGGAAGAAAGAATTAGCCAAGCCGAAGCCCAGGCCATGAAGGAAGTGAAAGATGTTGCCGCCGATATCGCGGCCGAGGCGGCCCGCAAGATCATCGCGCAAACCATGGACCATACGACCGGCGACAAACTCATCGAAAAAAGTATCGCCGAAGTGAAGAACAAGCTGCATTAGAGCCCATTCAGGAAAACCGGCAAAACAATAACTTAGGGTCCGGTTGACGCTCGGGACCCCGCTTCAATTGGGGTGCCAGCGCAAGACCGGTTTGCGGGCGGCGGCGGTTTCATCGAGCCGCGCCCTGGGAGCAAATTGCGGCGCCGATTTGAAGCGCTTCACATCGCCGTTCTTTGCCGCCAGCACCAAGAACCTCATGGAGGCGATAAACTGATCCAGACTTTCCTTCGACTCGCTTTCGGTCGGCTCGATCAACATGGCACCGTGCACCACTAGCGGAAAATACATGGTCATGGGATGGAAGCCCTCGTCGATCATGGCCTTGGCAAAATCAAGTGTGGATATTCCGGTGCCGTCAAGAAAAGTTTCGTCGAATAAGACCTCATGCATGCAGGGTCCGGCATAGGGCGCGCTCATCACGTCCTGTAACGAGGCCATCACATAATTGGCACTAAGAACCGCATCTTCCGCGACTTGTCGCAATCCGTCGCTGCCATGGCTCAACATGTAGGCATAGGCGCGGACATACATACCCATTTGGCCATGAAACGCGGTCAACCGGCCAAACGGCGCCGCGTCATCGGCTTGGTCACCAGCTTCGTCATGGTTTTCAATCAAACGCCACCCGTCAGGCCCATGGACCACGTAAGGTAAGGGCGCGAACGGCGCTAGGGCACTTGACAAAACCACCGGGCCGGCGCCGGGTCCGCCGCCGCCATGAGGGGTCGAAAAGGTCTTATGCAAATTGATGTGCATGGCGTCGATGCCCAGATCGCCCGGCCTCACTTTGCCGATCAGCGCATTGAAATTAGCCCCATCGCAATAAAACAGAGCGCCCGCCGCGTGCACCGCCTCGGCGACATCGATGATGTCGCGCTCGAACAATCCGCACGTGTTGGGGTTGGTCAGCATAATCGCCGCCACATCATGGTCCAGCTTCGCTTTTAGGGCGGCAACGTCAACCCGCCCGTCGGCACTGGACGGAATGATGTCAACGGCGTAGCCGCATTGGGCGGCGGTGGCCGGATTGGTCCCATGGGCCGATTCGGGCACCAAGACTGTCTTGCGCGCGTCTCCCCGTGCTTCCAATGCGGCGCGGATTGCCATGATGCCGCATAGTTCACCATGGGCGCCGGCCCGGGGCGACATGGCAATTGCCGGCATGCCGGTAAGTGCCTTGAGACCTTCGGCCAAGGCGTCGATCAATTCCAGCGCACCTTGCACGGTCTGTTGTGGTTGTAACGGATGGATGTCGGCAAAACCCGGCAGCCGCGCCATCTTTTCATTAAGCCGCGGGTTATGCTTCATGGTGCACGAGCCAAGCGGATACATGCCGGTGTCGATGGAATAATTGGTTTGGCTGAGCCTGACATAATGACGGACCGCTTCCGGTTCGGTGAGACCGGGCAGACCGATAGGATCGGTCCGCTCAAATTCAGCCAAACGGCTCGGAATCGGTGCCGGCTCGGCAAGATCGACACCGGTCTTTGCCATATCACCCAATTCGAATATCAGTTTTTCCTCTTGGGCCAAGGCCTTGTTGCCCGAATATGTCGGCTTCATATGGACCTCCTCCGGCGTCTCCATTGCAACGCTGCTCATGTGAGAGGTTTTCATGACAACACCTGCCCAAGCGCAGATCTAAACGCCGCTATATCGCTTTGCGTATTGGTTTCGGTCGCCGCAACGATGAGCAAATTTTCCATCGCCCCGTCATGCGCCATCAAACGCGACGCCGGCATTCCGCCAAGCACGCCCTTTTCGGCCAGCGCGTCAACCACAGGGCCGGCGGGACGCGGCAGGCGGAGCGTGAATTCGTTGAAAAATACCGGGGTTAACAGTTCAACGCCTTTTAGGGATGACAGATCATCGGCCAGCTGAACGGCTATTTGGTGATTGAGACGGGCCAATTGCCGATAGCCTTTTTCTCCCAACAAGGTCATGTGAATGGTCCAAGCCAAGCTACACAAACCGGAATTGGTGCAAATATTACTGGTCGCCTTTTCCCGTCGGATGTGTTGCTCGCGGGTCGACAATGTCAGCACGTAGCCGGGTCTGCCCTGCACGTCGGTGGTCGCGCCACACAAACGCCCGGGCATATGGCGCACATATTTTTGACGCGTGGCAAACAGTCCCAGATAGGGCCCGCCGAAATTGAGGCCAACCCCGAGCGATTGTCCCTCGCAGGCCACGATGTCGGCACCGAAATCGCCCGGCGGCCTGATCAGCCCCAAGGAAACGATCTCCGGTACGATCACCACCAGCAAAGCGCCTTGTGCATGGACGGCTTGTGACACCTTAGAGAGATCCTCCACCGTGCCGAAAAAGTTGGGCACTTGAACCACAACGCATGAGGTGTGTTGGTCAATAAGTTCCAACAGGGACTCGGTTCCGCTGAGGCGGTCGGCCGATACGGAGACATCAAATCCGTCATATTTCGCCAGGGTGCGAACAACCTCCTGATATTGCGGGTGTAAGCTGCCCGACAGGATCGCTTTACGCCGCTTGGTGATTCGGTGCGCCATGGTGACCGCTTCACCGCACGCGGTGGAACCGTCATAGAGCGACGCATTGGCCACATCCATGCCGGTGATCAAGGCAACTTGGGTTTGAAATTCGAACAGATATTGCAATGTGCCCTGGCTGATCTCGGGTTGATAGGGCGTGTAGGAAGTCAGAAATTCCGACCTTTGAATGAGATGGTCGACGCTTGCGGGAATGTGGTGGCGATAAGCGCCGGCGCCGATAAAAAACGGTACCGAACCGGCTGCAATGTTGTTTGCCGCCATATTGGTCAAGGCGCGCTCCACTTCAAGTTCGCCTTGCCCGCGCGGCATGTCGATCAAACCCTCCAATCGGGCCTCCGGCGGCACGTCCTTAAACAAATCATCGATCTGCTTGGCGCCGATTGTGCGCAGCATTTCGGTGCGGTCCTGCGCCATAAGCGGTAGGTAGCGCATTATCCGAGTCCCTCTATGTGTTTGCGGTAAGCTTCCGCGTCCATCAGGTTTTCCGTTGCCGGAGTATTGTCGACTTTGAGTTTAAAGAACCATCCAGCACCTTCTGCATCCTGGTTCACGATCTCCGGCGCGTCGCCCAATGCGGCATTCACCTCGATGACTTCACCGCCAATCGGCGCATACACCTCACTGGCGGCCTTAACGCTTTCGACAACCGCCACCTCTTCGGCGGCCTCAACTGTCCGGCCGAGTTCCGGCAGTTCGACGTAAACCACGTCGCCCAGCTGCTCGGCGGCATATTTCGAGATGCCGGCTGAAGCCGTTTCCCCCTCTATTCGCACCCATTCATGTTGCTCCGTATAAAGAATGTCTGTCATAGTCGTTACCCCCTCACTCACCTCGATAATATTTGTGCGGCACAAACGGCAATGAAACGATGCGTGCCGGGTGATGTTTTCCGCGCACGCGCAATTCGATGGGCTTGTCCAAGTCGGCGTAATCCACCGCCACATAACCCATGGCGATGGGGCCGCCGATTGTCGCGCCGAAAGTGCCACTCGTCACCCGGCCGATGACAACGCCTTGCTGGTTTAAGATTTCGGTTCCTTGCCGTGCCACAACGCGACCTTCGGGAATGAGACCGACGCGGCGGCGCGGCACCCCATGATTTAGCATTTCGGCAAGACGGCCAGCGCCCGGGAAGCCCCCTTGCTTGCGCCGTCTTTGTCCGATGGCCCAAGC
The DNA here is from genome assembly GCA_004356335.1 of Alphaproteobacteria bacterium. GTDB lineage: Bacteria > Pseudomonadota > Alphaproteobacteria > SMXP01 > SMXP01 > SMXP01. Next base: position 3,911 of record SMXP01000130.1, read on the forward strand.
CAAACCCGCTTCTATGGGCGTGATGTCCGGCGTCAGGTCTTGGCCGTAGAGGCACAAACCGGCTTCCAGACGCAATGAATCTCTGGCGCCCAATCCGGCGGGGCGGACCGGCTGGCAAGCCAGCAATGCCCGCGCCAATTTATCAGCGTGGCGCGCCTCGACGGAAATCTCGAAACCATCTTCGCCGGTATAGCCGGAACGGCTGACCCAGCAGGCCAGCCCGGCCACATCCAACCGGCGCGATTGCATGAATTTGAGCGATAGGGCGTCGGGCGCCAATTGCCCCATCACTTGCGCCGCGGCCGGTCCTTGCAACGCCAACAGGGCCCGGTCGTCCAACGGCACAAGCCGGGCGTCGGTTCCGATGCCCTGGGCTATATGGTCGAAGTCGGCCTGCTTGGTGGCGCCATTGACCACAAGATAGAGCGATCCTTGAGCGCTCTCGTCGAACGGCCGGGTGACCATAAGATCATCCAATATGCCGCCTCGATCGTTCAGAAGAAACGTATAGCGCGCGGCACCGCGCTTCAGCGCCGTTATTTCTCCCGGTACCAGACGCTCGAATAGGCGCGCCACATGGCCATGGCTTTGATCCCCTTGTCCAAGATCGGCGACCTCGAGCAAAGCTTGGCCCATGTGGGACACATCGAACAGACTGGCCTTGTCACGGGTATGTTTATGCTCCGCCATGATGCCGGCCGGGTATTGAACGGGCAGCTGGTAACCGGCAAAAGGCACCAATTTACCGCCCAATTCCTGATGCAGTGCATGAAGCGGTGTTTTGTGAAGAGAAGAATTTAGGGTCATCAGGTTCCTAATCACAGTTGGGCTTCGTCTTCGTGGTCACGGCTAAGCCGCGAGACGAGCCCCACCTGTCACGGAACCTGAGAGATTTGACGCCGGATCGTTTCGGCGCTTACCCCTTCGGTGAAACCCATGCCAGCCCTACCGGGCAGACTAGGTTTGCTTTCCAGAGTGTCATCCCCGTGCGGTCCTTTTGCCTGAGAGTTTCCGGGGCGGTTGCTCCTTCGGCGCTGGAATTCGGGACCTGTGGCCCGTCCAATCTCTCCCGCAAGGGTCTTTTGACTGGCCTTTCTCCCGCGCTTCACAGCGGGAGAGAAAGTCGGCCCATTAATTCCCTGCCCTGGCGGCCTTGTCAACCG
>SMXP01000131.1 GCA_004356335.1 Alphaproteobacteria bacterium
CACGTCATTGATGTGGTCTATCGTCATTGCGGCCAAAAGGAAACCGTCATCTTTTGCGATCACATAATGCAGCTTGGATTTAAGGAGGCTGCGAAAGCGGGTATCTCATTCGGCAAAGACGATATGGTCATCCCGGCGGCAAAACATGATTTGCTCGAAGAGACCATGGAAATCGTCCGGGAATATCAGCAGCAATATACCGATGGCCTCATCACGCAGGGCGAGAAATATAATAAAGTGGTTGATGCTTGGGCCAAGTGTACGGATCGTGTCGCCGATGAAATGATGAAGCAAATCTCATCGGGCAAGATAGATGATAAGACCGGTCGGCCGGCCGAAATCAATTCAATCTTTATGATGGCGGATTCGGGCGCGAGAGGTTCGGCAGCGCAGATTAAGCAACTGGCAGGCATGCGGGGGCTTATGGCGAAACCGACCGGCGAAATTATCGAAACGCCCATCACCTCTAACTTTAAAGAAGGGTTGACCGTTCTCGAATACTTCAACTCAACCCATGGCGCGCGTAAGGGACTTGCGGACACGGCACTGAAGACCGCGAATTCGGGTTATCTAACGCGCCGATTGGTCGATGTGGCTCAAGACTGCATCGTCAATATAGAAGATTGCGGGACGTCCAACGGCCTTCAAATCGAAGCCGTTATCGACAGCGGTGAGGTCATCGAGACGTTGGGTGAAAGATTGTTGGGGCGAAGTGCCGCCGAAGACATCTTGCGTCCAGGTACTGATGAGGTGATCGTGCCGGCCAATGCCGATATTTCCGAGGACACGATCAATCTGATCGAAAGCGCCGGCGTTCGGTCGGTCAAGGTGCGATCGGTTCTGACATGCGACACTAAATACGGCATTTGCGCGGCATGTTACGGCCGAGATCTGGCGCGCGGGACGCCGGTCAATTTGGGCGAAGCGGTGGGTGTGATTGCCGCCCAATCCATTGGTGAGCCCGGTACGCAATTAACGATGCGTACATTCCACATTGGCGGAACGGCGCAGGTGGCCAATCAGTCCTTCGCCGAAGCCAGCCATGATGGAACCATCAAGATTGTCAATCGCAGTGTCGTCACCGATTCAAGTGGCACCCTTATTGTCATGGGACGTAATACACAAATCACGATTGTCGATGACGATGGTGTGGAATTGGCCTCGCAAAAGGTCGGCTATGGCACGCGCCTACGGGTTGACGATGGTGATCGGGTAAAACGGGGACAAAGGCTCTGCGAGTGGGATCCCTATACCACACCCATGATCACGGAGGTCAGCGGCACGGTCAAGTTTGTCGACGTTGAAGAGGGCATTTCGGTCAAGGATGTGGCGGATGAGGCCACCGGCATCGCCAACAAGGTGGTCATCGACTGGCGCGCCAGCCCGCGCGGCGCGGAACTCAAACCCACTATCGTATTACTCGATGATGATGGAGAGGCGATTCAACTTCGGAGCGGATTGCCGGCCCAATATCTGTTGTCCGTGGATGCCATTCTATCGGTGGAGGACGGCTCGGCGGCCAAGGCCGGCGATGTATTGGCACGTATTCCGCGGGAAGGTGCCAGAACAAAGGACATTACCGGTGGCTTGCCTCGGGTGGCGGAATTATTCGAGGCGCGCAAACCGAAGGATCACGCCATTATTGCCGAAATCAGCGGCTATGTGGAATTTGGCCGTGATTATAAGAATAAACGGCGCATTGTCATTCGACCAAAGGAAGAAGGCGCGGAGACGTCGGAATATTTAGTTCCGAAAGGCAAGCATATTGCCGTTCAAGAAGGGGATTTTATTGAGAAAGGCGAATATCTGCTCGACGGCAATCCGGCCCCGCACGACATTTTACGAATCAAGGGCGTGGAGTCCCTGGCAAACTACCTGGTTCAGGAAATCCAGGAAGTGTATCGACTCCAGGGTGTCAAGATAAACGACAAGCATATCGAGGTGATTGTTCGGCAGATGCTGCAAAAAGTCGAAGTGAGTGAGCCCGGCGATACGGGCTATCTGATCGGCGAGCAAATCGATGAGGTCGATTTCGACGACGCGAACGAGCGGGTTAAAGCCGAAGGCGGCACGCTCGGCAAAGCCAAGGCGGTATTGCTCGGCATTACCAAGGCTTCGCTTCAGACCCGGTCATTCATTTCCGCAGCCTCTTTCCAAGAAACCACGCGGGTCCTGACGGAAGCGGCCGTGCACGGAAAAGTTGATGTGCTTCAAGGACTTAAGGAGAATGTTATTGTCGGGCGCCTGATACCGGCGGGCACTGGCGGCATGTTACAACGGCTCAAAGCAATATCGGAGACGCGGGATCAAGCGATCCTCGACGAAAAAGAGGCGGCGGCCGAAAGCGAACGACTGGCCTTAGAGGCCCAAAAGGAAATAACGGAGGTGGACCAGGCTGGCGTGGAGGAGGGATCCGCTGCTTAGATTTTCCCGCTGACCGGCCGGCCATTGGCGGCTGCGGCCAAAACGGTCTTGAACCCGGGAAATCCTTAGAAATCTGAGACTTTTGCCCTTGACGAGGTGGAGGGTCGCGCGTATGTTCGCGCCACTTTTCGGCACGCTGTAGGTCTGCACGACTTAGACGGTGCCAGCCCGAGCCGACAAAGGATGTGTTCTTCGGGCCCCCGGTCAGACTGTTGACCTGCGGGGCCGTTGTGGTGTGCAGAGCCGAGTGATGGGTGTCCTGCTCTGCACCGGGGGACGCTTGTGTCATGCGCCACACATTGTGTGTTGCGATTGTGATTGCATTTGGGGCGACATGTGGCGCGGGCTCCGATGCATGTTTGGAAGCTAATTATGTGTGGTGAGTGAAATTCATGCCGACGGTTAACCAACTGGTCCGCAAGCCAAGGCGCAAGCCGATCAAGCGAAATAAGGTGCCTGCGCTGGAGGGATGTCCTCAAAAGCGCGGTGTGTGTACCCGTGTTTATACGACGACACCGAAAAAACCGAATTCGGCATTGCGCAAAGTGGCAAGGGTGCGATTGACCAATGGCTTTGAAGTGACGAGCTATATTCCGGGCGAGGGGCACAATTTGCAGGAACATTCCGTGGTGCTCTTGCGGGGAGGTCGGGTAAAGGATCTTCCCGGTGTTCGCTATCACATTTTGCGCGGCGTTTTGGATACGCAAGGTGTCTCTGATCGGCGACAACGTCGGTCCAAATACGGCGCCAAGCGTCCAAAATAAAGGTAAGGGATTATGTCACGCCGGCACCGCGCAGAAAAACGGGATATTATTCCTGATGCCAAGTATGGCGACTTGGTCATCACTAAGTTTATGAATTCGCTGATGCGACAGGGCAAGAAGTCGGTTGCCGAAAGCATTGTATATGGGGCATTTGATCAGATTCAACAAAAGGGCAAACAGGAACCGGTCAAGCTGTTTCACGAGGCGCTGGATAATGTGAAACCGGACCTTGAGGTGCGCTCGCGCCGTGTTGGTGGCGCCACTTATCAAGTTCCGATCGAAGTGAGGGTGGAGCGCAAACAAGCCTTAGCGATCCGTTGGATTATTACGGCCGCGCGCAGCCGATCCGAAACGACCATGGTGGCGCGTCTTGCCAGCGAGCTGATGGACGCGGCCAATAGCAGAGGTTCGGCGATAAAGAAACGCGAAGATACGCACCGAATGGCGGAGGCAAACCGCGCTTTCAGCCATTATAGGTGGTGACAAACGAGTCGCCTAATTAGGGAGAAATACAATTGGTCCTGTCAACTAGACAGAGCGCGATTGCAAGAGTTTCGAAATGGCACGTACGACACCTCTTAAGGATTACCGAAACATCGGTATCATGGCGCATATTGACGCCGGCAAAACCACGACCACGGAGCGTATCCTTTATTATACCGGTCGCAGCCACCGCATTGGCGAGGTCCATGATGGCGCTGCCGTCATGGATTGGATGGAGCAGGAGCAGGAACGCGGCATTACCATCACGTCGGCGGCCACCACATGCTTTTGGAACGACAGACGCATTAACATCATAGATACACCCGGCCACGTGGATTTTACGATAGAAGTTGAACGGTCATTGCGGGTTTTAGACGGTGCAGTGGCCATTTTTGATTCTGTGGCCGGTGTCGAGCCGCAAACGGAGACCGTGTGGCGTCAGGCCGACAAATACGGCGTGCCGCGAATGTGTTTCATCAACAAGATGGATCGTATGGGCGCCGATTTTTTCCGTTGCGTCGATATGATCGCAGATCGATTGGGCGCTCAACCTTTGCTTACGCAGCTGCCGGTCGGAGTGGAGGCGGATTTCAAAGGTGTGATCGACCTGATCAGGATGAAGGCGGTCATTTGGAAAGAAGAGGCCCTGGGAGCCGAATATGAATCCGTGGATATTCCGGCTGACTTGCAGGAGCAAGCGGCGGAATATCGGAAAAAACTTGTAGAGACGGCGGTCGAGCAAGACGATGCGGCACTCAGTGCCTATCTGGAAGGTGAAGAACCATCTGACGAAACATTGATTGCATGCATTCGGCAAGGCACCATCGAGGCTGGCTTCGTCCCCGTTTTATGCGGCAGTGCGTTCAAGAATAAAGGCGTGCAACTGCTTTTGGATGCGGTTGTGGACTATATGCCGTCTCCGCTTGATATTGCGGCGGTGATAGGGCGCAATCCCAATACCGAAGAAGAAGTTGTCCGCGAAGCCAAAGACGAAGAACCGGCAGCGGCGCTGGCCTTTAAGGTTATGACGGATCCGTTCGTCGGATCGTTGACTTTTGTGCGGGTCTATTCAGGCGTTATCAAAACCGGCGACACCTTGCTGAACCCGGTGAAGGGTAAGAAAGAGCGAATCGGTCGGATGCTGCAAATGCATGCGAATTCGCGAGAAGATATCAAAGAAGCCTATGCGGGCGACATTGTCGCACTCGCTGGGCTCAAGGACACCTCGACCGGCGACACCTTGTGCAATCAACACAAGCCGATCGTTCTGGAACGCATAGAATTTCCCGAGCCGGTCATCGAGGTTGCCGTCGAACCTAAGACCAAAAGTGATCAGGAGAAGTTGTCCCTGGCCTTGGCCCGATTGGCGCAAGAGGACCCGTCGTTCCGTGTGACCACGGATTCAGAATCGGGACAAACGATCATTAAGGGTATGGGCGAACTTCACCTAGACATCATCATCGACCGGATGAAGCGCGAGTTCAAAGTCGAGGCCAATGTGGGGGCACCTCAAGTTGCCTATCGTGAAACCATTAGCAAAACCTGTAAGGTGGATTACATACACAAGAAGCAGACGGGCGGCGCCGGCCAGTTTGCTCGGGTAAAAATTCTATTCGAACCTTTGCCACCCGGTGAGGGTTACCAGTTCGAAAATAAAGTCCACGGCGGCTCGGTGCCGAGAGATTATATCCCCGGCGTTGTCAAAGGGCTTGAGGAGGCGCGTCAAAGTGGCGTGCTTGCCGGATTCCCGGTAATCGACTTTAAAGCGACTCTATTCGACGGCGCCTATCACGACGTCGATTCAAACGTTATGACATTTGAAATCGCCGCGCGAGCAGCGATGCGAGAAGGTCTGTCTAACGCAAGGCCGAGATTGTTGGAACCGCTTATGCGTGTCGAGGTGGTTACACCGGAAGACTATGTAGGCGACGTTATGGGCGATCTCCAAAGTCGGCGGGGTCAAGTCGGCGGCATTGAGCAACGGGGCAATGCCGCCGTCATCCAAAGCATGGTCCCGCTGGCCAACATGTTCGGCTATGTCAACACCCTGCGGTCTATGACGCAGGGCCGTGCCCAATATTCGATGTTTTTCGATCACTATGCAGAAGTGCCTCAGTCCGTGTCTGAGGAAGTAAGAGCGAAACTAGCGTAAGTTTTGAGTTATAGTGTTTCCAGGAAAAGTGGATACCGGTTTTCCGTCCGGAAACACGACAAAACAATAACTCAGGGTCCGGTTTTGATTCTATCAAAACCTGACCCTAGAGAAATTTTAATTTAGGCCTAACCACAGTCGTCAGTTTACGGAGCATAAAGCGATGGCGAAAGCGAAGTTTGAGCGGACGAAGCCGCATTGCAACATTGGAACGATTGGCCATGTCGATCACGGCAAGACGACGCTGACGGCTGCGATTACGAAGATTTTGGCGGAGACTGGCGGTGCGGAATTCATCGCCTATGACCAGATTGACAAAGCGCCCGAGGAGAGGGCGCGGGGCATTACGATTGCCACGGCGCATGTTGAATATGAGACGGAGAAGCGGCATTACGCCCATGTGGACTGCCCGGGACATGCCGATTACGTGAAGAATATGATCACCGGTGCGGCCCAGATGGACGGGGCGATATTGGTTGTTTCGGCGGCCGACGGCCCGATGCCGCAGACCCGGGAGCATATTTTGTTGGCCCGCCAAGTGGGGGTTCCGGCGATTGTGGTTTACATGAACAAGGTCGACCAGGTCGACGACGAGGAGCTTTTGGAGCTTGTGGAGCTGGAGATGCGGGAGCTTTTGAGTTCGTATGATTTTCCCGGTGACGATATTCCTGTGGTCAAGGGGTCGGCTTTGGCGGCTTTGGAAGGCGGCGATGAGGCGACGGGTCGTGAGTCGATCCTTGAGCTGATGAAGGCGGTTGATGACTACATCCCGCAGCCTGAGCGTGCCAAGGACCAGCCGTTTTTGATGCCGGTTGAGGACGTTTTTTCGATTTCGGGTCGGGGCACGGTTGTCACGGGGCGGATTGAGCGGGGTGTGATCAATGTCGGCGATGAAGTTGAGATCGTCGGCATTAAGGAGACCCATAAGACCACGTGTACCGGGGTCGAGATGTTCCGCAAGCTTCTGGATCAGGGCGAGGCGGGCGACAATGTGGGCTGTCTGCTGCGCGGTGTGGGTCGTGATGAGGTTGAGCGGGGCCAGGTATTGGCGGCGCCCGGCTCGGTGACGCCCCATATCAAGTTCAGGGCGGAGGCGTATATTTTGACCAAGGAAGAGGGCGGTCGTCACACGCCGTTTTTCGACAATTACCGGCCGCAATTTTATTTTCGGACGACCGATGTGACGGGTGTTGTGACCCTGCCCGAGGGCACGGAGATGGTGATGCCGGGCGACAATGTTGAGATGGATGTTGAGCTGATTGTGCCGATTGCGCTGGAAGAGAAGCTGCGCTTTGCCATCCGCGAAGGCGGCCGCACGGTCGGCGCCGGCGTCGTCGCAAGCATCATCGAGTGATCGAGGACAGAAGCGGACCTAATAGGTTCGCTGTTTTTATGAAGCCTGTAGGATTGAGGAAACAATGAAAAGTCAAAATATTCGTATACGGTTAAAGGCATTCGATCATCGAGTGCTCGATTCCTCGACACAGGAAATCGTCAATACGGCAAAGCGAACCGGCGCGCAGGTGCGCGGGCCAATCCCATTGCCGACGCGCATGGAACGGTTCACGGTTTTGCGGTCGCCCCATATAGATAAGAAGAGTCGCGAACAATTCGAGATCCGGACACATAAACGTTTGCTCGACATCGTCGATCCGACGCCACAAACGGTCGATGCTTTAATGAAGCTCGATCTGGCGGCCGGTGTCGACGTAGAGATAAAACTGTAAGGATTGCTTACGATGCGATCAGGAGTAATCGTTCAGAAAAAGGGAATGACGCGCCTCTTCAACGAGGAGGGCTTGCACGTGCCGGTCACGGTCCTGCATCTCGACTCTTGTCAAGTTGTGGCGCAGCGCACGGAGGAAAAAGACGGATACACGGCCCTGCAGCTTGGTATTGGACGCGCTAAGGTCAAACGCACAACCAAGGCGATGCGGGGTCATTTCGCCAAAGCCAAAGTAGAACCGAAGCGCAAGCTGGCTGAATTTCGAGTTTCGCCGGACAATCTCATCGACGTGGGGGCGGAACTGACCGCCGACCATTTTGTCCTCGGGCAGAAGATTGATGCGTGCGGCGTCAGTATCGGTAAGGGTTTTGCCGGGGGCATCAAGCGTCACCACTTTAGTGGGTTGCGGGCAACTCACGGCGTGTCCGTATCGCACCGAAGCCTCGGATCTACCGGTCAGTGCCAAGATCCGGGTCGGGTGTTTAAGGGCAAGAAAATGGCTGGCCACATGGGATCGGTGCGTGTGACCACACAAAACCTCGAGATTGTCAAAACCGATGTGGCGCGCGGTCTTATTCTGGTCAAAGGGGCGGTGCCTGGTGCGAAAGGCAGTTGGATCTTGATCACCGATGCGGTGAAGTACCCGGTTCCCGATGATGCGCCAAAGCCGGGCGCATTCAAATTGGCTACGGCGGACGACGCCCCGGCGCCGGAACAAGCTCCGGCTGAGCAAGAAGCCACTGCTGAGGAAACATCCGCGGCAGTTGCGCCCGGCGACGGCATTGTGGATCAAGCAGCGGCCGAAGCGGCAACGAGTGAACAAGAAACCGACGCGCCTGCACCGCCAGCGGCGGAAGAGCAGAAGGACGACAAGTGATGAAGGCGGACGTGCAAACCCTGGGCGCTAAGAAAGTCGGCACTGTGGAGCTTTCCGATTTGGTGTTTGGGCTCGAGCCGCGCAAAGATCTCTTGCACCGTATGGTTCGGTATCAATTGGCTAAACGGCAGCGGGGGACCCATAGAACAAAACCACGGGGCGACATTTCGGGATCGACTCGTAAAATTATTCGCCAAAAAGGGACGGGTGGGGCACGACACGGAAGCCGGAAAGTGCCTCAGTTTCGGGGCGGCGGTAGGGCGTTTGGACCGGTCGTGCGCAGTCACGCGACGAAATTACCCAAGAAGGTAAGAAGTCTTGCGTTGAAACATGCCCTATCGGCAAAACAGGCGGCTGGAGAGTTGATTATTATTGACGATGTCAAACTGAAGGAAGCCAAAACGGCACCATTGGTGAAGGTGATTAAAGGTCTTGGATGGCGGTCCCCCCTTGTGATCGATGGGCCTGAAATTGATAACAATTTTGCCTTGGCCGCGCGCAACATTCCCAATCTAAATGTTTTGCCGTCGGTCGGAGCGAATGTTTATGACATATTGCGTTGCGGTAATTTGGTGCTGACAAAGTCCGCGGTGGAACAATTGGAGGCGCGGCTGGCATGATCGATCTCCGACAATATGATGTGATTTTAAGTCCGGTAATAACGGAAAAATCAACAATGGCGTCCGAATTCAATCAGGTGACGTTTGAAGTGCCGGTCAGCGCCACCAAGCCGCAGATAAAAGGCGCCATTGAAGATCTGTTCGACGTTAAGGTCAAAGCGGTCAATACGGTCATCATGCGCGGAAAAACCAAACGGTTCCAAGGCATGCTCGGTAAACGGAAGAAACGGAAAAAGGCAATCGTCACGTTGCAAGAAGGCCAGTCGATCGACGTGACGACGGGTCTTTCCTAGGGTCCTTCCGGTTTTTATAGAATCAAAACCGGGCCCTAAGTTATTGTTTTGTTGTGTTTCCGGACGGAAAACCGGTATCCACTTTTCCTGGAAACACTCTAGGCAAGGGATAATAAGACGGTAAAACACCATGCCAATGAAGACTTATAAACCAACGTCTCCCGGCCGCCGCGGCCTCGTGCTCGTGGATCGCTCGGCATTGTGGAGCGGCAAGCCCATCAAGTCGCTCACCGAGGGGCGGGTGGAAAAGGCCGGCCGCAACAATACCGGACGGATCATGACGCGCCGGCGTGGCGGCGGTGCCAAGCGGCGCTATCGCCTGGTCGACTTTAAGCGCACCAAATTTGACATGACGGCAATTGTCGAACGTTTTGAATATGACCCGAATAGGTCCGCCTTCATTGCTCTCATCAAATATACCGATGGGGAGCAAGCGTATATTCTGGCACCTCAGCGGCTTAAAGTCGGCGACACGGTGGTGTCCGGCGAAAAGGTCGATGTGACGCCCGGCAATGCCATGCCCATGTCCAACATGCCGGTCGGTACGATCATCCACAATGTTGAAATGAAGCCGGGCAAAGGGGGTCAGATTGCGCGCGCGGCCGGAAACTACGCTCAGCTCGTCGGCCGCGATTCCGGCAATGCGCTGATCAGATTGTCGTCGGGCGAGCAAAGAATTGTCAATGCGAGATGTATGGCGACAGTGGGCGCGGTGTCAAATCCGGATCATGTGAATGTCAAGCTTGCTAAGGCCGGGCGAAATCGATTGATGGGCAAGCGCCCGTCGGTCCGGGGCGTTGCCATGAATCCGGTCGATCATCCACACGGCGGCGGCGAGGGCCGCACGTCGGGCGGTCGTCATCCTGTGACCCCGTGGGGCAAATCGACCAAGGGCATGCGAACGCGCAGCAACAAATCGACCGATAAATATATTATTCGTAGTCGGCATCTGCGTAAGAAGAGACGGTAAAGGAGAAGACAAGTGTCGCGATCAGTTTGGAAGGGACCGTTTGTCGACGGCTACCTTTTAAAGAAAGCAGACAAAGCGCGGGAATCCGGACGCAAGGATGTGATCAAGATTTGGTCGCGGCGGTCGACCATTTTGCCGCAATTCGTCGGTCTCACATTTGGCGTTTATAACGGCCGTAAGTTTATCCCCGTGCTGGTCAACGAAGACATGATCGGACATAAGTTTGGCGAGTTTTCTCCGACGCGCACGTTTTATGGTCACGGCGCGGATAAAAGAGTGAAGAGAAGTTAGTTATGGGAAAACTGTCGAAACCACGTCGATTGAAGGATAATGAGGCGCTTGCTGTGGGCCGAATGATTCGTGTCAGCCCGCAGAAACTCGGACTCGTTGCCCAATCGATTCGTGGCATGAAGGTGGATGATGCCCTGGCGGAACTGACGTTCTCCAAGAGACGAATCTCTCAAGACGTAAAGAAGGTTTTGCAATCGGCCATCGCCAACGCAGAAAACAATCACGATCTGGACATAGACGATCTAGTGGTCGCAGAAGCCTATGTCGGAAAGAACTTAGTCATGAAGCGATATCGCCCCCGGGCGCGCGGCCGCATGGGTCAGATTCTCAAGCCGTTTAGTCAGATTACCATTGTGGTTCGTCAAGTAGAGGAGGCCGCATAATGGGTCAAAAAGTCAATCCCATTGGCATGCGGCTTGGGATTAACCGGACATGGGATTCCCGCTGGTATGCGAGCCGGCGTGAATACGGCAAATTGTTGCATGAAGACATTCGCATGCGCGAATTACTGCACCGCAAGCTCAAACAGGCCGGTATATCCCGTGTGATTATTGAGCGGCCCCATAAGAAATGCCGGGTGACGATTCATACGGCGCGTCCCGGTGTCGTCATCGGTAAGAAGGGTGTGGACATCGAAAAGCTTCGTCAGGAGCTGATGAAATATACCGATAGCGAAGTCCATCTCAATATTGTTGAAGTCCGCAAACCCGAAATTGACGCTCGGCTGGTGGCGGAGAACATTGCTCAGCAATTGGAACGACGGGTCGCGTTCAGACGCGCCATGAAACGCGCCCTACAATCAGCGACACGGTTGGGTGCGCAGGGCGTTCGCATCAATGTAGGCGGCCGGTTGGGTGGTGCTGAGATTGCGCGCATGGAATGGTACCGGGAAGGGCGTGTGCCCTTGCATACGTTGCGGGCCGATATCGATTATGGAACCGCCAGTGCGCATACGACCTACGGCATTTGCGGCGTTAAAGTTTGGATCTTTAAAGGCGAGATCATGGAACACGATCCGATGGCGCAAGATAAGCGTGCCCAACAATTGCAAGAAAGCGGAATGCCGAGCGGCCGGTCAGCCAAGCGCAATCGATGAAAATGAGTTGTTAAGTCATGCTGCAACCGAAACGAACCAAATTTCGCAAGGCTCAAAAGGGCCGCATTCACGGCAAGGCCAAGAGTGGCGCGTCGCTCAATTTCGGCACCTATGGCTTGAAGGCTCAAGCTGCTGGCCGGATTACCGCGCGCCAGATCGAAGCCGCCCGACGCGCCATAACGCGGCACATGAAACGTGCGGGCCGGGTTTGGATACGCATTTTTCCGGACGTTCCAGTCAGCCAGAAGCCGACGGAAGTTCGCATGGGCAAAGGAAAGGGCACGCCGGAATACTGGATGGCGCGGGTTAAGCCGGGACGCATCATGTTCGAAATCGATGGGGTTCCGGAGACCGTCGCGTATCGGGCGCTTGAACTGGGGGCGGCAAAATTGCCCATCAAGTGCCGCAGCGTATCTCGGATCGGCGGGTAACCGAGGTCGCGGATAGAGGAAGGCACAATGAAGGCGAGTGACGTACGCGAGCTAACGGAAGATCAGTTGCAAGAGGAACTTGTCAAGCTAAAACGAGAGCAGTTCAACTTGCGATTCCAACAGGCAACCGGTCAGTTGGAGAATACGGCACGGAGCCGACAGGCGCGTCGCGATGTGGCGCGGATCAATACGATTTTGCGGCAACGAAGGGCCGACGCCGGGGCCGACTAAGAGGTTGAACTAAAGGGAGACGGTATTGTGTCGAAACGAGTTGTGCAGGGCATTGTGGTCAGCGACAAAGGCGATAAGACCGTTGTCGTGCGCATAGATCGACGATTCGCGCATCCGCTTCTTAAGAAAACGATTCGTAAGTCTAAACGTTATAGCGTCCATGACCCGGAGAATAAATTCAAGGTAGGCGACCAAGTGCGAATTGAAGAGTGTCGCCCGGTCTCGAAAACCAAAAGGTGGCAAGTCATCGTTGGGTAATTAACAGGATTTTCGAGCTGTCCTGACTTAGGCGGCTCATTGCGGAGTAGGCTGTCATGATCCAGATGCAGACGAATTTAGATGTGGCCGATAATTCGGGCGCTAAGCGAGTTCAGTGTATCAAGGTACTGGGCGGCTCTAAAAGAAGATACGCTTCCGTGGGCGATATCATCGTGGTCAGCGTTAAGGAAGCCATCCCACGCGGCCGTGTCAAGAAGGGCGAGATAGTGAAGGCTGTTGTGGTTCGCACCGCCAAAGACATCCAGCGCGCCGATGGCAGCGCGATTCGATTTGATCGCAATGCGGCGGTATTGGTGACCGCCCAGCTCGAACCGATTGGGACCCGGATCTTTGGCCCGGTGACCCGTGAACTTCGTGCCAAAAAGCACATGAAAATAATCTCACTTGCGCCAGAGGTTCTCTGATGCAGCGGAAACTAAAACTGAAAAAAGGTGACCGGGTCATCGTGATCACCGGCCGGGATAAGGGAAAGACCGGCGATGTTCTCAGGGTTTATCCCAAGGAGAATCTCGTTTTGGTGCAGGGTGTGAATGTGGTCAAGCGTCACCAGGCTCAAACGGCGAACCAACAAGGCGGTATTATATCTAAGGAAGCCCGCCTTGATGTGTCGAACGTGGCCCATGTCGACCCCAAGGAAGGGAAGCCGACGCGGATCGGATACAAGAATTTGAAAGATGGTCGCAAAGTGCGCTTCGCCAAACGGTCTGGGGAAGTGATTGATGTCTGAGCAGACTTACGTACCCCAGGCCAAACAGCGTTATATAGAATCCATTAGACCGGTGCTGTTGGAACGGTTTGGCTATAAGAGCCCGATGCAGATTCCGCGATTGGAAAAAATCGTTCTCAATATTGGTGTTGGCGAAGCGACCAAGGATTCCAAATTTATTAAGTCGGCCGTACAGACGTTGACATTGATTTCGGGTCAGAAGCCGGTTGTCGTCCAGGCGAAAAAATCGGTTGCGGCGTTCAAGCTTCGTGAGGGAATGCCCATAGGAGTGAAGGTTACCTTGCGGAAGGAACGCATGTTCGATTTTGTCGATCGACTTATTTATGTGGCCTTGCCGCGCGTGCGGGACTTCAGAGGGCTGAATACTCGAAGTTTCGATGGCAATGGCAACTTTGCCATGGGCCTTCGAGAGCACATTGTCTTTCTTGAGATTGATTACGATACGGCGGATCATATTTGGGGCATGGATATCGTCGTGTGCACGACCGCGACGACGGATGAAGAGGCCAAAGCACTATTGGCGGAGTTTGAATTTCCCTTCGCAGACTAGGCGATGGGATTGGTGAGTGAACGATAAGGAGGGTCTTGATGGCCAAAAAGAGCGCCATTGAGCGAAACAAAAAGGTCGGACGGCTTGTCAAAAAATATGCCAATAAGCGCGCGAGTTTAAAGGCTGTTATTGCGGATAAATCCGTACCTGCAGAAGAGCGCTTTGCGGCTCAGCTGAAACTTGCGAAGTTGCCGCGCAATTCGTCTGCCACTCGGTATCGCAACCGCTGCGACATAACAGGGCGACCGCGAGGTTATTACCGTAAACTCCGTATGTCCCGTATTGCTCTTCGAGATTTAAGCCTCCTGGGACAGATTCCCGGCATGGTCAAATCGAGCTGGTAGGAGGCGTTACCGATGCTAGTGAACGATCCCTTAGGTGACATGTTGACGCGAATCCGTAACGCACAAATGCGCCATAAGAGCAAAGTGGCAACGCCGGCATCGAAGCTGCGCGGCTGGGTGTTGGATGTATTGAAAGACGAAGGGTATATCCGCGGCTATGCCGAGGTCGAACATATGGGAAGCCGGCCCGAATTCGAGATTGAACTCAAATATTTTGACGGTGAGCCTGTCATTTCCGACATCCGTCGGATTTCAACGCCGGGTAGGAGAATCTATTCAAGCGTGAAGGATTTGCCTCAAGTGCGCAACGGATTGGGCATTTCGATTGTTTCGACACCTAAGGGTGTCATGTCCGATACTTCCGCCCGCGCGGAAAATGTCGGCGGAGAAATTTTGTGTCAGGTCTATTAGGGGCCCCATTGCAGTTGGGCGTCGTGCTTGACTTAAAGTGCAACGAATGGGTTAGAAGTTAATGTCTCGTATCGGAAAAAAACCAGTTGCCATTCCCGATGGCGTGACCGCCTCGATCGATGGCGATGTGATATCGGTTAAGGGGCCTAAGGGTGAGGCGTCGGCACAGGTGGTTAAAGAAGTGTCGGTCACTTTGGCGGAGACGGGCGTCGTGATCATGCCACGCAACGAAACAAAGCGCGCACGATCCATGTGGGGCATGCAGCGCAGCCTGGTCAATAACCTTGTGGAAGGCGTGTCAAAAGGCTTCTCCAAAGAACTCGAGCTACGGGGCACAGGTTACCGGGCTCAGCTGCAAGGCACAAACCTGAGGCTGCAGCTTGGGTTCAGCCACGAAGTGATTTTTCCACCACCCGAGGGGATTGACATTCAATGTCCGTCGCAAACAGAAATTGTGGTGAGTGGAATCGACAAACAGAAAGTCGGACAGGCGGCTGCAAAAATTCGGTCTTATAGACCGCCGGAGCCTTATAAAGGCAAAGGCATTCGATATAAGAGTGAATATGTGTTTATGAAAGAAGGCAAGAAGAAGTAGCGGTTATGAGAAAAATTCGAACTGTCTTCAATCAACGGCGTAGTCGAGTGCGGCGCAAAATCAGAAAAGTTGCGCGCGGTCGGTACCGCTTGAGTGTGTTTCGGTCGGAACGAAACATTTATGCCCAGATTATTGATGACGGCAAAGGGGTAACCGTTGTTTCCGCATCGACTCTGGATAAAGAACTAAGGGACCAAGTGTCGGGCCGCGGCGGCAACAGGGAGATAGCGGCGAAAGTGGGCAAACTGGTGGCGGAGCGGGCCGCAAATGCCGGTGTCAAGGATGTTATCTTCGACCGGGGCGGATATCTTTTTCACGGCCGTGTCAAGTCTTTGGCGGATGCGGCGCGCGAAGCAGGACTTAACTTTTAGGAAAGAGTGAAACAGTGGCACGGGCCAATCAGCGTGAAGAGCGCGACAGCGAATTTATCGATAGACTGGTGCACATCAACCGTGTGTCCAAGGTCGTAAAGGGCGGCCGCCGTTTTGGCTTTGCCGCAATGGTTGTCGTTGGGGATCAGAAAGGCCGGGTCGGCGCGGGCCACGGTAAGGCACGTGAAGTGCCGGAGGCTATTCGCAAAGCAACGGAAGTGGCAAAGCGTCAGCTCATTCGTGTGCCTTTAAGGGAAGGCCGTACCTTGCATCACGATATTGAGGGGCGTCACGGAGCGGGTCACGTTATCCTTCGCGCGGCGCCTCCGGGTACCGGCATTATTGCCGGCGGGCCGCTGCGCGCGGTTTTCGAAGCACTGGGTGTGCAGGACGTGGTCGCTAAATCGGTCGGGTCGTCGAATCCTTATAATATGGTGCACGCCACCATGGCGGCGCTTCAACGAATTGTCAGCCCGCGGCAGGTGGCGTCAAAACGCGGCAAAAAAGTTGGCGAAATCGTATCGCGTCGATCAGATGCGGAGTCGGCGCCGACCGTTGAATAAGACATAAATCGAAACATGCACGTGCTGTTTCGGCGCTCACAAAGGGAATATTTTGAATGTCCGCCGACAAGAAAAAAACCTTAAAGGTCAAGCAGATAGGGAGCCCTATCCGTCGACGATGGGATCAGCGTGCGACACTGGTCGGCTTGGGTCTCAATAAAATGCATAAGGTGCGTGAATTGGAAGATACCGCGGCCGTGCGCGGCATGATCCGAAAAGTGAGTCATTTGGTGGAGCTGGTCGACGAGACCAACTGACAGCCAAATTTGTGAAGGTTATGTGGACGATGAAACTCAATCAGTTGTCGGACAATGCGGGGTCCCAAAAAAACCGCATACGGGTCGGGCGCGGCATTGGCAGCGGTAAAGGCAAAACCTGCGGCCGAGGCATGAAAGGCCAGAAATCCCGTTCCGGCGTGGCCATAATTGGTTTTGAAGGCGGCCAAATGCCGTTGCACCGCCGGTTGCCCAAGCGTGGTTTTTCACCGATACATCCAAAGAAAATTATGATTGTTAATGTCGGTCGCATTCAATCGGCAATCGACGCGGGCAAATTGGATGCCAAAGACCCCATCACCACGGACAAGTTGGTGGCATCCGGTGTCGTGCGGCGCAAGAAGGACGGCGTTCGGTTGCTTTGTAACGGTGATCTGAATGCCAAAGTGACGCTTGAAATTGAAGGCGCATCGAAGGCGGCAATTGCAGCGGTCGAAAAGGCCGGCGGCAAGGTGGTTTTGCCGGTTCGCGCGGCCCCTGAAAAACCGAGAAAAAAGCCGAGCAAAAAGGCCAAGGAAGTGGATTCCAATAAGGGCGTGAGCGCGCCCGACAACAAAGCGGATTCTGAGGAACAAAGCGGGTCGACGTGAGTATATGACACCGCCAATGGAACAGATCCAATTTGCCGGGCGGTAATCTTGGATCGATGAAATGAGGACTGGAACTTCGATGGTTCCTCAGTTGTCTAGAAAGACTAATGGCGCCGGGTCGGCGCGGACGGGTCGATAACATGGCATCCGCGGCGGAACAGCTCGCGTCGAACCTGAACTTATCTGCGTTCGCCAAAGCGACGGAGCTCAAGCAACGCTTGTGGTTTACGCTCGCAGCTTTGGTTGTCTATCGATTGGGCACTTACATCCCGATGCCGGGCATCGATCTGGTCCAGTATGAGGCGGCATTTCGGAGTGTTCAGGGCGGCATCCTGGACATGTTCAACATGTTCTCAGGCGGCGCCGTGCAGCGCATGGCTATCTTTGCGCTCAACATCATGCCGTATATTTCGGCGTCCATCATTATGCAGTTGATGACCGCTGTATCGCCGCATCTTGCGCAATTGAAAAAAGAAGGCGAGCAGGGGCGCAAGCAGATCAATCAATACACCCGCTATGGCACGGTAGCGCTTGCGTCATTGCAGGCATACGGCATTGCCGTCGGGCTTGAAGCAGCCAACGTGGTGCTGGATCCTGGTTGGTTCTTCCGGTTGACCACAGTGATTACCTTGGCGTCCGGTACCGTCTTCTTGATGTGGTTGGGTGAGCAGATTACCGCCCGCGGCGTTGGAAACGGCATTTCACTGATTATTTTTTCCGGGATTGTTGCAGAATTGCCAAGGGCGCTCGTGCAGGCGCTCGACATGGGCCGAGAAGGGATTTTGCCTGGTTACGTTATTATCGGCTTGCTCGTTTTGATCGTCACGGTGATTTTTGCGATCGTTTTCATGGAGCGCTCGCAACGGCGTCTGCTCGTGCAATATCCCAAACGCCAAATGGGCAATAAGATGATGGGAGGAGAGAAATCTCACCTTCCCCTGAAACTGAATTCGGCCGGCGTCATCCCCCCCATTTTCGCCTCTTCTTTGCTGTTTTTGCCGGCGACCATGGTGGGCTTTGCCGGAAGCTCGCCGGACTTACCCGGTTGGGTCACCTGGCTGACCACGTCTATAGGGCCGGGGTCGGCCCTATACATGTTGCTTTATGCGTCAGGTATCGCTTTTTTCTGCTTCTTTTATACGTCAATTGTGTTCAATCCCGAAGACACGGCGGACAATCTAAAAAAATATGGCGGCTTTATTCCGGGTATACGACCGGGCAAACGCACGGCGGAATACATTGACTATGTGCTGACACGCTTGACCGTCGTTGGAGCTATGTATTTGGTTGCTGTCTGCTTGCTGCCGGAATATTTGCGGGTGGCTTATCAAATTCCTTTCTACTTCGGCGGCACGTCGTTGCTCATTGTTGTCAGCGTCACCATGGATACGGTGGCGCAAATTCAAAGTCATTTATTGGCGCACCAATACGAGGGCCTGATCAAGAAAGCCAAATTAAGGGGCGCCCGTCGATGAATCTCATTCTCTTTGGGCCGCCTGGGGCGGGCAAGGGAACACAAGCGGACCGTCTCACGTCAAAGCGCGATTGGCCAAAATTGTCTACAGGAGACATGCTGAGGGCGGCGGTGGCCGCCGGCACCGAGATTGGTCGTAAGGCGAAAGATATTATGGATAGGGGCGAGCTGGTATCAGATGAGATTGTTGTCGGCATTATCGCCGACCGCATCGAACAGCCGGATTGCCGAAATGGGTTTATTCTCGACGGTTTTCCCCGCAACGCCGCTCAGGCCGAGGCGCTCGATGCCATGCTGGCGGAAAAAGGGCTTGACCTTGACGGGGCAATCGAAATTCGAGTGGTGGACAGCAAATTGATTGATCGCATAAACCAGCGTATCTCTGAATCTGCGGAAGTGCGCGCCGACGATAATGCGGACACCCTCGAAAAGAGGTTGAAGGTCTATCACAAAGAAACGGCGCCGCTTTTGCCTTATTACGAAGCCCAGGGGAAGCTGCGGCACGTCGACGGAATGCAAAATATCGATGACGTGGCCAGCCAAATTGAGAACGTCCTCAAGGGCTTATCAGGAGAAGACACCTAACCGGTTGACTGGACTAGACAAAAACATATAATCCGCGGCCTCTCCGGGAAAATACAAAAAGGATTGGCCCGGCGCGGATTTCTGCGGAAAAAGCCGCGATTCGCAGTGTTCAAGTGCAGTGTTGCCTAGGGTCTTTCCGGTTTTGACGGAATCAAAACCTGGCCCTAAGTTGTTGTTTTATCGTGTTTTCGGACGGAAAACCGGGTCCGCTTTTCCTGGAAACACTCTAAGCGTTATCTCAGAGATCTGAGCAGGAGACCAGAATATTGGCTCGTATAGCTGGCGTGAACATCCCGACCAATAAACGTGTGCCGATCGCCCTGACCTATATCCATGGCATTGGTTTGACCAAGGCCAAGGAAATTTGCGCCAAAGTGAATGTGCCGCTGAGCACGCGGGTCAATGAGCTGTCGGATACCGAAGTCATTCAAATTCGCGAAGTGGTCGACCGCGATTATATGGTAGAAGGTGATTTGCGTCGGCAAGTCGGCATGAATATCAAGCGCTTAATGGATTTGGGTCCCTATCGGGGTCTGCGCCATCGACGTGGCTTGCCGGTTCGCGGGCAGCGTACCCATACCAACGCAAGGACCCGGAAAGGGCCGGCGCGCCCGATTGCGGGCAGGAAGAAATAGGGTGCCCTGATCCAACCACCCGGATCGCAGGGAAACGCTCTAACGTTTTAGGGATATGATTGAGGAATAATGGCCAAGGAATCTAAGCGGCTGCGCCGTAAGGAGCGCAAGAACATCACATCGGGCATCGCGCACGTCAGCGCGAGCTTTAACAATACGATGATTACCATCACCGATGCCCAGGGCAATACCATCGCCTGGTCGTCTGCCGGCGGAATGGGGTTTAAGGGGTCGCGCAAATCGACGCCTTATGCGGCGCAGCTGGCCGCAGAGGACGCCGGCAAAAAGGCCATGGAACACGGCATGCAGACCCTGGTGGTGAATGTTTGCGGTCCCGGATCGGGCCGAGAATCCGCTCTTCGGGCGCTACAATCGGTCGGCTTCACAATCACGACAATTCGCGATGTGACGCCTATTCCCCACAATGGTTGCCGTCCACCAAAGCGGCGGCGAGTTTAATTTCGGCTTTGTTTGCACCAGGACGCTTTAAACGGCGAAATAAGCATTGCCGAAACTTGAATGGTGCGACACGCATAAAATAGATCGTTAGACGCGATACATTATGACTGCATGAGGTTTCCCCGTGATCCAAAGAAATTGGCAAGAATTGATCAGACCCACAAAGCTGGACGTGACAACCGGCTATGATGAGCACCGTATGGCCACGTTGGTGGCTCAGCCTTTGGAGAGGGGCTTTGGCCTCACTTTGGGCAACTCACTCCGGCGCATCCTGTTGTCTTCTTTACAAGGTGCCGCAATCACGGCCGTTCAGATTGACGGCGTTCTCCATGAGTTTTCGTCGATTGCCGGCGTTCGAGAAGATGTCACCGACATCGTGCTCAACATAAAAGAGATTGCCCTGCGCATGCACACCGAGGGCCCCCGACGGATGTCGCTCAGAGCGCGAGGGCCGAAAGAAGTCAAAGCCGGCGATATTGAAAGCATTGCGGATATTGAAGTACTCAATCCCGATCACGTGCTGTGTACCTTGGATGAAGGCGTTGAAATCCAAATGGAGTTTACGGTCAATCTGGGCAAGGGGTATGCGCCGTCGGACAGGAATCGTCCCGAGGACGCGCCGATCGGCCTGATCCCCATTGACGCCATCTACAGCCCGGTTCGGCGTGTGTCTTATAAGATTGAAAATACGCGCGAGGGGCAAATCCTCGACTATGACAAATTGACCATGGAAATCGAAACCAATGGCGCCGTAACCCCTGAAAACGCCGTTGCCTATGCCGCGCGCATTCTGCAGGATCAGCTTCAAACCTTTATCAATTTCGAAGAGCCGTCGGTTAAGGTCGAAGAGGATATAAGGCCGGAGCTTGAATTTAATCCGGCGCTTCTCAAGAAGGTGGACGAGCTTGAGCTCTCTGTGCGTTCCGCCAATTGTCTGAAGAATGATAATATCGTTTATATTGGCGATCTCATTCAAAAGACCGAAGGCGAGATGCTCCGTACGCCCAACTTTGGCCGGAAATCGCTTAACGAGATCAAGGAAGTCTTAGCACAAATGGGCCTGCATCTGGGGATGGAGGCACCGAACTGGCCGCCGGAAGATATCGAAGACTTGGCCAAAAAGTTCGAGGACCAATACTAGAGCATTTTCGAGCGAAGTGGACCCGGTTCGCGTTAAGAAAATGCGACCAATAAGAAATCTAGACCCCGTTTCTTGATTCAATGAATTGTGAACGGGGGTCTAGAGCGCATTCAGGAAAAGTGGGCACCGGTTTTCCGTCCGAATGCGCGACCAATAAC
>SMXP01000132.1 GCA_004356335.1 Alphaproteobacteria bacterium
ACAGACCCTAGAGCGTTTCCAGGAAAAGCATGTCCCGGCGAAGGCCGGGGTGGACCCGGTTTTCCGTCCGGAAACGCGACCAAACTGGGAATCTAGAGCATTTTCATGAGTCAATTAATCTCGGAAATGCTCTAGTCAAATATCAAAACTGTTGCTACTCGAAGGTTCTTTAGGTGCACAAGCTGCCAGGCCAATTAGCAGAACGAACCAGAAGGATTTCATTTTGTTGTCCTTTTTGGGCAGCATCAGATTTAGCTCAGTTGACCAGCCGGCGTCGCCGGTAAATGCCGTCTTTCAACTCATCAAATAACTGGTCAAGTGCAGGGTTGTTTATAGGCTTGCCGGTCAGATCGGGCTTCAGATTGCGTTCTGCAACATAGGTGGTGTGCTCGGCTTCGTGGACAAGCACATGGTACCAAGGCTCGTCTTTTGGCGGTCTAGACCGAGCCACCGTCTCGTACCATTCATCGCTACTTTGAAAAGTGGCATCCACATCGAACACGACACCACGGTAATCGAAGATCTTGTGGTATACCAACTGTCCGACCTGAAAGCGGGCTCGTGACGTGCTCATCGCTTACTGACCTCAGCAATTGACCCTACTCGCGCTTAGCGTACCATAATTAGCTATGAGCCCGACAAGCGACGAAGACATCTGGCGCAGCGCCAACCTTCTCATCCAACAGCATGGCGAGGATGCCAGGATCCATGCCGCACAGATGGCGGATAAATTCTTGGAAGAGGGTGATATTGACGGCCAAAGAACCTGACTGCGTATCCTGAAAGCTATCGAGTCGTTTGAAGATAAGACCCCAAGCGGCATGGTACACTAATGATCGACGCTGAGATCATCTTAGGCGTCGGGTTGTTGTCTCTTATCCTCGGTGTGTTTGGGTTTGCCTTGCGGTCCATGCCGTGGGAAGTAGCGCACCGCATCGATCTGCGACAATTATCTATGCAGGGCACCGTGAGACGAGAGGGCGCTTCGGTGTTAATACACCGAAAGAACACCGAAAGGGGCGATACAATGGTGAAGTTTTTCTTTTTGCGTGCGTGCAGCTCAGCAGGATTCTTGCTATGTGGGGAGACTGCCTATGCGGAACCCCAAAATTGAGTATTTGCGCTACAAGATCACACATGATGAAACTGTCAAATACGATGTGGAGGGCGAAACCCGCTTTGAAGTTAAGGATTGGCAGATTCGCATTAAAGATGGGGAGGTGTTCCTAGAACCCGAAGAATATTTTCGGAGCGAGCGTGAAGCGCTGGAAGCCGTCGAGCCTCTTGTTCGCCATTGGGAAATCTCAGTACAACTTGGTGCTCAACCTCGAGTTTTCAAACTGGAATATCTTGATTGTCAGATAATTGATCTCGAGCCGGAGCCTGGCGGGATAGTAATGTATGCGCAGCCCGGCAGAATGAAAATCGTTTGGGGACAGCCAAGCATTCTTATTACTAGAATCCAGTATCCAGCACCTCCTTTTCGTTACGCCACCTCGCCCGAGCTTGAAGCGATGTTTGCTCGATACGTTGATGCCTGCGACAACCCACGACTTATCGCTCCTTGCGCTTTCTTTTGCCTCACCTTCCTGGAGCGAGACTTTGAAGGTAAGAAAAACAAGCGCAGGAAAACCGGAGAAAAATACGCAATCCACCTAGACGTCCTCAGTCAAATGGGTCAACTCACAAGCACGAAAGGTGCAGATATCGCTCGCAAAGCGGAAGGATGGGACGAGCCGTACACAATACGGGAGCAGCAGTGGTTATTTGCAGCGATGAAAAAGATGATTGAACGGAAGGCTACACTTGACGCTGAACCCGAGAATACCCCCAACATGATCACCATGGACGATCTGCCTGTTTTGGACTGACAACTCCAACGCAAGCCTTTCTTCGCTCATACCCCCTTGCTCGATAGATGCCGAAACCCCACCCACCCCGTAAATGAGCCCTGCTCGCATATCCGCAAGAGCGGCCCGGGTCTCGGGCAAAATATGGGGTAGAATGTGGGGTTGGTAAAACATCCATCATTTTTATTCTTAAATATCAACAAGTTAGAGAGTTTTGCGGCGGACGAGTTATCCCTGCGACTTTTCGGCTTGGGCATTATCCATCTTGCCGTCGGACAATTCCGTGGTTGCGGATTTCTCGTCGTCTCGCGTTATGGGATAGACGTTTGAATCCGTCTCTTCCATTGTGTCCTGGCCCGCCCCGCTCGCGGCGGCTGTTGCTTTCTCTGCTTTGGTGCTTGGGCTTTGGACAAGGTGGTCAAGGCCGATGTCGGCATCTCGATCTCCATCGAGCTCATCATCGAACTCGTTAAGGCCAGTGCCGCCGCCCAGGGCGTCAGGGGGCTCTGGCTTCTGCGTGTCCGTGTCGTCATGGGCCGATTGGGATACGAGCTCGGAACCATCGAAATCCTTCGTCGAATCCAAAATCTGAATCATCGTGTTTACGCGCTTCTCAAGATATTGCAGTGTGATGGCTAATTTGGTTGTGTGTTGGTCGCTGACCCCTTGGATCGTGCACGACGTGATGATGTCGGATGACAGCTTATCCAACTTGGCGGTGAGTTCTTCATCGGTCTTATTGCGCCTCATATGGTCGACCATCACCCGCAACTGATCGGCGGAGGCCAGCATTTCGGACGTCGCCCGCTGTTTGGAAATTTCTATGATATCAGGGTCTCCGGTCGGCCGACCCGTCTCTTTGGATCGAGATCGGGCGGGTTCGACCGAGGGGATCGGTTGCTGCGCAGCCTGGATGACGTTGCGCATTTCTTCCAGCTCCTTGAGAAGGATCATCAACCGATCATCTATTGGCGCATCCAGCAGCCCTTTCTTGAGGGTGGCAATTTCCATTAACACCTGTTCCGTATCGGAGGTTCGATTGCGCTTTGCCAACTCGTCCAGAAACCAACGGCCTCGTGCCGTTTCCGAGACGGCTTGGTAGATGGATTCGAAAGTGACTGGCGATGGATCGAATTGGTTCTCGGTCATACCTGAATCTCCGCAGCATCTTCCGAAAAATGCCAAAAACAACAAGGAAAACGGCCGTTAGAGCATTTTCGAGCGAAGTGGACACCGGTTCGCGTTAAGAAAATGCGACCAAACAAGAACTTAGAGCGTTTTCGCGATTCTGTTGAGTTCGGAAACGCTCTAGCGTTCCAATGTGGGCCGCAATGCTTTCAGTTTGGTTGACAAACGGCCAGTCAGGGATCGCCGGTACCAATTTCGTCAAGAAAAGGTAAACGGTCTGGGCAAGAGTCTTAAAGATATGTTTAATTTCCAATGCGGTGCCTAGAGTCCTTCCGGTTTTGATAGAATCAAAACCGGACCCTAAGTTATTGTTTTGTCGTGTTTCCGGACGGAAAACCGGTATCCACTTTTCCTGGAAACACGATAAGACCGACCGCTGGACCATGAAAGAATTCGGCTCGATCCTGATGCAGCTGCCACTTGATATCGACTCGGTTAAGGGATTTTTGGATCCGGAAGAAGGCGCCGCTCTTTATCGAGCCGCGCGCTCCTGCACTCAATTGGGTGTTTGCCTGGAGATAGGAAGTTATTGCGGAAAATCGGCGGTTTATATTGGTGCGGCTTGTAAAGAACAACAGAGCCTACTTTTCACCATAGATCACCATAGAGGCTCTGAGGAAAATCAGCCCGGTTGGGACTATCACGATGCGGACCTATGGCAAG
The DNA here is from genome assembly GCA_004356335.1 of Alphaproteobacteria bacterium. Lineage (GTDB taxonomy): Bacteria > Pseudomonadota > Alphaproteobacteria > SMXP01 > SMXP01 > SMXP01. The sequence goes on from SMXP01000132.1 coordinate 3,702, forward strand.
AATCAATCGGTGCGATCGACACATTGCCCTATTTAAGACGGACCTTGTACCGGGCGAAGCTTGAAGACACGGTTATTCCTATTGTCGGGCGCTCGGAGATTGTCGCTCGGCATTGGGCTACCCCGCTCGGCTTTTTGTTCATTGATGGCGGGCATACCAGGGAGGCGGCCCTAACGGATTATGGTCTATGGCATCCCCATCTCGTCAAAGGAGGGTTGCTCGCCATCCACGATGTCTTTCCGGATCCTGCCGATGGCGGTCGGGCACCCTACGACATATATAAATTGGCTCTGAACTCCGGTCTGTTCGAAGAGCGGCAGGCAGTCAAGAGTTTGCGACTTTTGCAGCGTATTGATTGAGTCAGCTCAAACAAACGCCACAAATTGTTGCGGGCTTCTATGATCCGGATCCTTAAACAAACCGTTCGCTCGTGAAATATCAAACAAGGCATCTGCTGACAGCACAACGGCAGCGGACGTCCATGTTGGCTTTTCCTCAGGCCACACGATGCGTTCCTCACATTGGTAGCCCATCCAAAATGCACCATCTTCGTCGCGCAAGTTCATTTGCCAGCTAAATAAGGCTTCGGCAGCGGCTCGCTGATCCTGCAACAATAAGGTTATGGCGAGCTCGCAAGATTCGGCCACGGTCACCCAAGGCTCATCCACGACGCACAGGCAACCCATTTCTTTGACGACAAATCGCGACCAATTTCTTGCCAATCGTTCATTAGCGGGTGCCCCGGAAAGACTGCCGCTTAGCACGGGATAATACCAATCCATCGAAAATCGTGATTTGAGTATCCATGGTGACCCTGGGGCGTGCGGGCAATGAGCCAGCGCGTGACCCAAACGGTCGCGCGCAATTTTCCAGAATTGCACCTCGATGGCCAACGTATCGGCAATGCGGATGGCACTGTTAAGGCTTTTGTAGATCGAACTTGAGCCGGCAACCAACGCCTCGTTGATCGGCAGGTCCGAGCCATCTGCACACCAAGCAATAGATCCGTTGGGCAGTTGCATGGCCAAAATAAAATGAACGGCACGGTCGACCATGGGCCAATGAGCCGATAGGAATTTCGTGTCGCCGGTCGCCAGAAAATGGTGCCAGATGCCGGTAGCGACATAGGCGGTGAAATTGGTATCTTTGATTGTCGGCGCCTTGGTGCGGCTCAAATGAGTGCGATCTTCCATCGGAACCGCATTGCCATATTCACTCCACCATGATCCGTCCGGGAGCTGAGTCTCCCTCAGGAAGGAATAGGCCCGCTCAGCCTCACGCAAGTGATTGCCCACGGCAAGCGCCATGGCTGCTTCCACATGATTCCAAGAATCCCATGGGCCCTCTTCGAACCAGGGGATCGCACCATTGGCAAGTTGGACTTCCATTATCCGTCGACACGCCCCTTGGATGAGGGCATGCAATGTTATGTTCTGCACGCGCGGTAAAAAATTCAATTTGGCAGCCTTTTTCGAAAATAGAGAACCACGCTCTTGCCTAAGACCGGGTTGGCCATTCTTTCAATAATTCTGGTTGTCATCGGCTTCGACATCAAATCCCAAACAAGCAACCGGTGATAGAGAGCGATCAATCGAACGTCATCCTGCCGATTCCAAAACAGACACTTCAACCACCAGAAAGGCGTATGAAGAGCGTGCGCCCAGTGTTGGTGCAGAAAGGTGAATCCTTCAACTTCTATTCGCCGGCGCAATCGCCTGGCATTGAAAATACGTACATGCCCTCCCGGTGCCGTGTGATACGCCTCGCTCAAGGCCCAACAAATTTTCTCGGGCCACATTCGAGGAACGCTAATGGCCAGTGCGCCGCCGGGTTTCAGTATGCGTTTTATCTCCAGCACGGCCTCTTCATAATCGTCGAGGTGTTCCAATACTTCCGAACAAATCACCACGTCGAAGGCGTTGTTGGCGAAAGGCAGCCTCAGGGCGTCGCCCTGAACCAAGCTCAGTTCTTGCTTGGTCTGCCCGCCGGCTATGCCGACCAGGCCGGCTCGGGTTTTTTCCAGATCGTTGAAGCAAAGGTCAATCCCAACCAGCCTGATATTCTCAATGGAGCACAGGCCGTGTAGATGCCGGCCTTCGCCGCAACCAAGGTCCAGAACCCGGTCTCCCGCGCTCACATCCAAATCATCCATATGTACGGTGAGCATCACGGATCACCCGACGATAAAGCGCAACATAAGATTTGGCGGCCGAGGTCCAGCTAAATAGCGATATCACACGGTTGCGACCGCGCGTGCCGAGTTCGGCGCACAGCTTAGGATTATGAAGAAGTTGTTCGATGGCATCGGCCAAGGCATCGCTATCTCTTGGTGGTACCAATAATCCGGCATCGCCGACCACCTCGGGCAGGGCCCCACCGGTTGTCGATACCACCGGAACGCCACATGCCATGGCCTCGGCGGCGGGAAAGCCGAATCCCTCATACAAGGATGGACATACGGCCATGGTGGCTTTGGCATAAGCTTGGACCAGAGCATCCGTACTTATGTTGTGCATGAAACGAATGCGCGGGCCCAAACCCCATTGGGCAATCAGTTCGGATGTTTGCTTTTTGTGCGGTTTGCCGATGATCAGCAATTCCAGTTCCGGATTCGATGCCGCTAGTTTTCTAAAGGCCTGCAATAGATATGACAGTCCTTTGAGTGGCACATCGGCACTGGCTGTTGTGATAATTAGATGTTGGCTACGTTTCACCCCAGGCAACGGTCTGAAATGCTGTGTGTCGACCCCATTGTGAATGATTGCCATCCGGTGCGACTCGACGCCGAAATCCTGTTCGACATCCCGTTTGGTATTCTCCGAAACCGCAATCAGTGCCGGCAGCCGCACGGCAACTTTTTTTTGCATGTCGAGAAAAGAATACCAACGGCCAATTAGAAAACGGGTGGCTGTATCCTTCGCTGCCAGAAATGCGATGTCGCGATCCTTGGTAATGGGGTGATGAATCGTGGCGACCACCGGGACGCCTATAATGTGAAGCCTCAAAATCCCCCAAGATAGGGATTGGTTGTCATGGACCACGTCATATTGATGGCGTGTCGTCCGAAAATATTTTACCAGCCGGCGGCCGAATGTATAGGGCTCGCCGAATTTGCCCGTGTTATGTGCAAACCACTCGTATAAATTGGCGAATGATAAGAAATGCCTCCAACGAAAAGCGCGAAAGGCATTTTCCACCGAGTAAAGATCAAGAGAAGGCAGCTTGATTAGTTTGACGCGATCGTCGAGCCGGGGGTAGGGCGGACCCGATACCACATGCACATCGTGCCCCAGCTCCACCAAAGCTTTTGATAAATAATGAATATAAATCCCCTGGCCGCCGGTGTATGGAGCGGATCGATAAGACGGCATAAGCACGCGCAATGGCTTGCCGCCCGTATCCGGTGCATGTTTGGCTGTTTCTTTTGATTGCGGCGTGTACGCGGCAACGTCGAGCCGGTGAATCTCGGTCAACTTTTGCAATCTCACTCAATAAAAGATGGAACAGATTGGTGTTCCGTTGCGCAAGAACGGCAAGCACGATCTGCCATAGATACGCTTGCCAAAGGATAGTGGTGGTGGCGATGAACAGCCAAAACGATTAAGGCCGCATCATAACGAGCAAAGGCCTGCCGGACAAGGTGTGTCGACAAGAACGCCAATCTAAATCTTGCAGGACGGTCTTCACTCCTGAATGCGCTCTCAGTCCTTGTTTGGTCGCATTTTCTTAACGCGAACCGGTGTCCACTTCGCTCGAAAATGCTCTAGTTTATTGATACCGGATCCGATTCCTCCGGATCAAGCGGCAAACTGCTCGCTGGTCCTGCGTGATGGTGCACCATCTGCCAGGTAGAACCGCCGCGGACAAAAATATTGGTTGCAACCAATACCTCACCACCGATTGCCTCGTAACAAATCACAATTCCCGTATCGCCATGTATTGTTGCTTTGGGCGCGTGACATTCGATTTGAGGTGGCGCGGGACCGCCAATGATCTGTGCGAAAGACTGCATGATGTCCTCGCGGTCATCCAGCGCGTTCCAGCCCGGGTGGATGCATGAGACGGATTTATCCTCGGCCCAAATCGCATTCAGACCGGGAATATCTTTGTCAGCAAAAGCTCGGTAAAAAGCTTCATTGGCGAAGATCAGCGCGTCTATTTCGCTCATGCCGTTGCCCTCCGCTTAGGGTCTTTCCGGTTTTGATGGAATCAAAACCTGACCCTAAGTTGTTGTTTTATCGTGTTTCCGGACGGAAAACCGGGCCCACTTTTCCTGGAAACACTCTAGCCGCGAGATTGTCTCTTGCGCCGCTGGGGAAAAAAGAGATGGGGAGTTGGAATGTCCATAAAGGCTGGTCTATCAGGCACGTCGCGATTTCGCAATATTGGCGAGGATATTTCCGTCTGAATGTGCTCTAGCCGGCCGGAGGATTTGCGCGCCATGCGACGGGGATGGATGAAATCATCAGGGAGATTATTTTAGGGGCCTGGGTGACCACCCCGCCAATCATCCGCAGGCGGATGCACTTGGTTAAATAGAATTCGGCGCTCGTAAATATCATAAAGTGACGGCATGGCACCGCTCATAAGGCGAGTTTGATTGACCAATGATTTTGCTTTTTCCCAGTCGCGTTGCCTAAACGCTGAGAAAATAGCCTCGTGCGCTTCTTCGAGAGCTCGGAATTTGGGATTGGCCTTCATAACCGGATTGCCTACCAGCGCGAAGACGCGCGTGGGATCTTCCTCTTCCAGCATTTCAATATGGTCGATTTCTAAAAGTGCATAGGCGTGATGAACGGCCATATAGGTCTGTTCGCCAAGAATGATCGCAGGGCCATATCGTTCTGAAAAATGATTAAGTCGGTTCGCCAATCGTACGGGTTCGCCGAGAACGGAATAGTCATCGCGAAGTTTGGATCCAGTAATTCCGGTAAAACACGTGCCCGTATTAATGCCGATGCCAAGGTGAATAATATGCACCGGCACTTTTTTGCGTCTTGCTTCGTCCTCCAACCGATCATTGAGGCGGTCCAGTGCGGACAGCATCAACAATGCGCATTCGCAGGCATGACTGGCGTGATCCGGATCGTCGATGGGGGCGTTCCACACCGCCATGATCCGATCGCCGACATACCGGTTGACCGCCCCCTTGGTATCGTGAATGCGCTTCGTCATAATGGTGAGAAAATCACTGACCAGCTTGACAATCTCGCGCGGATGTTCGGCAAAAGTGCGCTCCATCGCGCCCAGTCCACGAATATCACAGAACATCACCGTTGCTTTTCGCGTTTCGCCGGCAAAATTAGGATTTGTCGAACTTCTGGCTATGCGTGAAACGGAGGTGGGTGCCAGATAATTTCCGAATGCGGTGCGTACGAAATCCTTTTCGCGTTCCATGCGTGTGGAGGAGATGAGGCCGGCGCTCAAACATGCCATCAGGAGACCAATTGAAGGGATCGATGGATCCAAAAGCAATCCGCGATCGCCAAACAGCGACCATGTGCCATAAACCGCTCCGCCCAGCGCGACCAAGGTAAACGCCGCCGCGCCGTAAAGCGGTAAGCGATAAGCCAGTGCGACAATAATGAGCCCGACAATAATCAGATAAGCTAATTCAGCCCACAACGCCCAACCCGGACGATACGGAAAATGGCCGCTCAAGATTTGTCGGATCGCCTCGGCGCTAACTTGCGTTGTGGTCACGCGCTCGCCATAGGATGTCAGTGTTGTCGCGGCCTGGCGATCGGCGCTCGCACCAATCACCACGATGGCGTTTCTCAGCGCCGTCGCATCAAAGTCGCGCTGCAAAACGTGCCAGGCGGAATAAGACGGCTGTTCTGAGGCGCGCGAATAATAAAGCGATAAGGATCCGTCCTTATTGGTCGGCACGGTCATGTCGCCGATCCTAATGCCGGTCACTTGCGACACGTCGCCGGTGCGACGCGTTAGCAGGTCGAATTGCGATACTCCCTGACTGATTCGCACGGTTTCCAGAATCTGGTTGGGATAGATCGTGCCGTTGACCATCGCCACCAGCGGAATGAATCGGGTCACGCCGTCTGCGCTTTCCAGAAAGTGTTGGCTGCCAATTCCGCTGCCGGCGGCCGAAAGGGACGGAATCGTCGTCACCGTGCCTGCAAGATTAGGAATTGTAAGCGTGCGCCCATCATCCGAATCTTGAAACCCCGCTTTTCGAGGCGGGGTTTGATCGCTCGGCTCCGACGTATAGGCAAAGCTGGTAACCACGTTTCCTCTGGCCAAGGATTGGGCCAATTGGGCGTCGTGGTCGGGTAGGCGGCTCAGGGGCACCACAAGGGCACCCATTCCCGGCTGGTTCCACCAGGTTTCAATCAACTGATCCGGCGACGTGGGATCTCGTTCCGACAGCACCAGATCGAGAAGAATCGTCTGGGCACCCAGATCGTGAACCCGGTCGATCAGGTCGGCCAATAAGGTGCGCGGCCACGGCCACCGGCCCAGCCGCCGCGTCGTCGCCAGGTCGATATCCACGTGAACCACTCGAAACGATTGTGACTCGATAGTCGGACGGGGGTTCAATCTCTGATAGAGATCAGATGTCCGCATGTGCGTTAAGCTTGAAATCCCGCCGGGATCTAAAACCAGAAGCAAGGCGACAAACGCAATTAAACAAAAAGGCACCTGATAAAGCCATTTCACAAGGCCCTTATCTTGGCGCTGTACCACCTTCCCCACGACGCACCCTACTTGTTACGACTATACTCAACCTGCGTCAGAGTCGAACGGACAATCTGACGCCCTTTACTTGTCCATCTTGCTCAATAAACGCCGAATGGGCGAATCGATGCAAGAATAGCGCCGCCCTTTTAGAGTGTTTCCAGGAAAAGTGGCCACCGGTTTTCCGTCCGGAAACACGAGAAAACAACAACTTAGGGTCAGGTTTTAATTCCATCAAAACCGGAAGGACCCTAGGGGGAAATTAGGTATATGTTCCAAGCGGCGTTTCCCACGGCGTTAAGGTATCAGGCGAGCCCGCTCTTGGGATAGGGGAATTTCAATTGGATGCCATGACGACCGGAGCCGCCACCTTCGACCTTGAACAGACTTCTCGGGGATTGCGGTTCGTGGCAAAGGGCCAGTGGATTGTCGCCAATCTGAAATCCCTCGACGGCCCTCTACGCAAACTGGCGGGCCAAAATCGGCGTGAGCGGGAGTTCATCGTCGATCTTGGCGGTGTCACCCGGCTCGATACGGCGGGCGCATTTGTTCTCTACCGAACCATCAAGGAATTTGGCGAACAGGGTGTGCGGTCCAGTATCGTCGAGATATCAGACGATTTTCAAATTCTGTTTGATGAAGTGGCGGCCAATGACCGGCCGTACGAATTGCCATCGCCTTCGGTCGATCCTTTGGTGTTCGCACTCGATCGTATCGGTGCGGCTATCGTCGATGCCTTCGCCCAAGCGCGTTCAATTATGGGCCTTTTGGGTGTCACGCTTGTAACATTTGGTCGTGCGCTGAAAAACCCCAAACGGTTTCGGATCACGTCACTGGTTTTTCACATGGAACAGGCGGGGCTCGACGCGGTTCCCATTGTCAGTCTCCTGACATTTCTGATTGGTGCGGTGATGGCCTTTTTGGGCGCCAAGATTTTGAAGTTGTTTGGTGCCGAGATCTTCACGGTTGAGCTGGTGGCCTTCGCTGTGCTTCGAGAACTTAGCGTTATTTTGACGGCCATCATTGTCGCCGGCAGATCAGGCAGTGCCTTTACGGCTCAGATCGGGACCATGGTGGTGAATGAAGAAATCGACGCCATGCGCACAATTGGGATTGACCCAATCGAAGTATTGGTGCTGCCCAGAGTATTGGCTTTCATCCTGATGTTGCCCCTATTGACTTTTGTTGCCGATATAATGGGATTGTTCGGCGGGATTGTTGTGTCTTGGGCATTATTGGATATCTCGCCCGTGATGTTCCTGGTGCGCATGAATGAGACGATTCCGATCAACAATTTTTGGGCCGGGATGATAAAGGCGCCCTTTTTTGCCTTTGTCATAGCCTTGATCGGCTGTCATGAAGGCTTGAACGTAGTCGGCACCGCCGAATCGGTGGGCCAGCGCACCACACAGTCGGTGGTGCAATCCATTTTCATGGTTATCGTTATCGACGCCCTCTTTGCCATGTTTTATTTGGAAGTGGATTTCTGAAAATGGCGCGCTCGGGTGATAGCGATGTTGTCGTTTCGGTTCGGGGCTTGAAGACTCAGTTCGGACGGAATGTCATCTACGAGCATTTAGATCTCGATGTATATCGAGGCGAAATCATCGGTGTCGTTGGCGCGTCGGGCTCTGGAAAATCCGTATTATTGCGTTCGATTGTCGGCCTATTAAAACCGGCCGCGGGCCGCATTCAGTTGTTTGGGCGCGATATGAGTTCTATGACCTTTGAGGAAAGAACCCGACTGGAGCAGCGTTGGGGTGTGCTTTTTCAAGATGGCGCCTTGTTTTCATCGCTTACCGTTGCGCAGAACGTTGAAACGCCCATGAAGGAACATTATGGCCTGCCGGAGCCTCTTATGGCGGAGCTCGCCGCGCTCAAAATCAGCATGGTCGGGTTGCAACCCGAGGCCGGTTCTAAATACCCCTACGAACTATCGGGTGGCATGCGCAAACGGGCAGGTCTTGCCCGGGCGCTGGCGCTGGACCCGGAAATTGTTTTTTTGGATGAGCCGACGGCGGGGCTCGATCCGATCGGCGCCGCTGCATACGACAAATTGATCAAGCGATTGCAGCAGACGCTGGGTCTAACGGTCTTCATGGTGACACACGATCTCGATAGTCTCTATGCGGTGTGTGACCGCATCGCCGTCTTGGCGGATAAGCGTGTTATAGTGACGGGAACGCTGGAGGACATGCTGAGGCAGACCCATCCGTGGATCCGGGATTATTTCCACGGGCCCCGGGCACGGGGCATGAAATAGAGCGCATTCACAAAAAGTGTGCGCGGTTTTTGGGTTCGAATGCGCGACAAAACAAAGACTTAGAGTACGTTAGGGATGCCATCTTTTGTCAACGTACTCTAAATATAGGTTCCGGCAAATCGGATAGGGGGAAGTCGGATTTCCCCAGGAGAGGCTCTAATGGAAACGCGCGCGAGCTTTGTTGTGATTGGCACATTCGCCATTTCGGTGATTGTCGGTGTTTTCTTATTCGTGCTGTGGCTTGCTCAGGTCGAAATCGATCGGGAGATTGCCGAATATGACGTGATTTTCGAAACGGCAGTCACCGGCTTGAGTAAGGCCGGCGAAGTTCAGTACAGCGGAATCAAAGTGGGCGAGGTTGCGCGATTGAACTTGGACCGGGACAATCCGAGCAATGTGGTGGCGCGCATCAAGATCGATGCCTTGACACCTGTTTCCGTTGATACGATGGCATCGCTCGAATATTGGGGGCTCACGGGGGTTTCTTATATTCAATTATTCGGCGGCGGGCCGCAGAGTAAACCGTTGGAGGCTAAAGAAGGGGAAGAGGTGCCGGTCATTATTGCGACACCGTCAGCCTTTCAGGAACTCTACGCGCGCGCGCCGGATGTTCTGTCTGGGGCAAGTGGGGTCATGGCCGGATTGCAGAATCTCTTGAGTCAGGAGAACCAAACCAAAGTAACCAATATTTTGACGAATATTGAAACGGCCACAGCAAGTATTGGCGACCGAGGGGAACAAATCGGTCAATTTATTGACAATGCGGCCGCAGCGTCATCGGATCTCGCGTCTTCCACGGGTCAAATCAAGCGCATATCGGACTCTCTGGCAACCTTTGCAGATGACGGCACGGCGCTCATTCAAGATGCCCGAGATACCACCGCATCAATCAAAACTTTAGCCGACAACGCAAATGATGTACTGCTTGCAAGCAGTCCGTCCATAAGGTCATTTACAGAGGGGGGTCTTGCGGAATTTGGTGCATTTGTATCGGAGTCGAGGCGGCTGATCCGGACCCTGGATCGCGTTCTGCAAAAATTAGAGAGCGATCCGGCAAGTTATATATCCGGAAATTTTGCCGCGGAATATGAGGCCGATTAGTTCGAACCCCGACAATTGAAGGCATTCTCCATGCGGAGTCGATTGGTTCACTTTAGTGCTTGTTGTCTTGTTGCAAGCCTTGTTTCTGCATGCGGGTCTCTCCTTGGGCTGCCCGGGCAAGGGCCCGCGCCTCAATTGTACAATTTGTCCGCTTTGGAAAGTGTGGCTGCCGATCAACAGATGGGAACATTGAGATTGGTCGTGGAAGAGCCCGACGCGCCACGCGCCATCGATAGTGACCGCATCGCCCTTCATCCCTCGCAGGTGGAGATCAAATATTACAAGGGTGCCAAATGGAGTGATCGTGCCCCTAGATTGGTGCAGACACTACTCGTTGAATCCTTCGATAATACCGGATCGTTTGAATTTGTCGGTCGCGATGCTGCGGGTTTAACGACGCCATATTTATTGAAGAGTAGTCTGTCGGATTTCCATACCATTTATGACGGTCGTCGGCCGACGGCGGTCGTCAAATTGAAATTGAGTATTATCGATCGCGGCAAAGGCCAGATTCTCGCCGCCCGAATATTTGAAAGCCGGTCGAACGCTCAAGCAGATTCTATCAGGCCGGTGGTGCTCGCCTTCGATGCGGCCGTCAACCAAATTCTCAAGGATGCCGTTCCTTGGACCTTGGGCGTGCTCAACATTGAACAGGCAGAGTCGGATGATGAAGCGGATCCGGTCGAACCCGAAGAACTGCCTGATCGTTAGAGCGCATTCAGGAAAAGTGGGCACCGGTTTTCCGTCCGAATGCGCGACAAAACAAAGACTTAGAGCACGTTAGGGATTCCATCTTTTGTCAACGTGCTCTAGACGGCACATCAAAAAACGCGACCGGCGGCCTCTCTCAGCATGAGATAAACTTGACCCGTATTGGAACGAAGGCAAGTCTCGGCATCGGTTTTGCCCGATTTGTCCTTTGAATATTGGGCAAGAAGCTCATCGAAACGAGTAATGAATTGATCCGCATAACTCTTGAAATCCGGGTCTTCGTCATATTTTAACGTCATCTGAGAGGTTAGTTTGCCCTTTTCGGATTCTGCCAACCGTCGAGCAAACAATTCTTTGTCGCCCTTGAGGTAACTTCTAACCAGATCTACAGACGTACCTTCTTCAAGAGAGCGGGTCAGGTCCACGCACAAAGCTTGCAAGGTTTCAATGAGCTGATGATCGGGCCGCTTCGTTTTCGTTGCCGAGTCATCGATGCCTGTTGCGTCTTGAGGTGTTTCCTCTTCACTCGAATCGGCGGCGGCCAGAACATCGCTCCACTTCCAGGTGCGTGCGTTGGTCGTGACGGGTGCTTGAGATTTTCCTGGTCCGCCATTGAGGTTGTTGCTTGATGAGTCCGGTGCTTGTTGTGTGTCGGCGGTCTTTTGCGACGGCAAGTCGCCGCCTACCGCTTGGCGCAAAATCCGAGCGAAGGCAGGATTGGCCGGCTTCTCACGCGCGCGCGGACTTGTTTTCAGATTGGGTTTTTCGGGCGCTTCCTGCGAAACGTCGCCGCTCGCCGCCACGGCCGGATTTGCTGCAGCTGGCTTGGCGACGGCTGACGGGCGTCGCAAACGGTCCGCCAGACGACGTGCGAGGCCTAAACTATCCCCTGAATTGCCCGATTGCGAAGGTGTGATGGACGAAGTCGCGGGTTCGCTTTGGGCGGCACCCTTGGCATCTTGCTCATGGGAAATATCGCGCCCGACATTCTTTGTCTTGTTGGCCGTCTTGGTCGTTTTAGAAGACGTCGTTGGGGCGGCCGAGGTGGCTTTGAAGGAGAGATCTTTGCCCCCACTGATATCGCGCCTCCGTTTTGCATTGGGTACGGCCAAGCGTGCCGTCGAACGAATAAAGGGCACAAGATCGGGCCGGCTTTTCCATTGTTCAGCGAGGGCGTTTTTATCATTTTCGGTTTGCTCGTCCGCCTCGGTTTTTGCCGATTTTTCCGAACCATTGGCCTTCGCTGGGTCGCCCGGCTTTTCCGAAGGGCGAGGGGTCGTTTGATCTGTTGACGCGCCTCTATGGTCGGCCGGTTGGGCAAATTCGCTAAGATCGGACCCGGAAAGAAAATTGCCCAATGTTTCATAGTGGAGTTTCAGCTTGGTCCGCAGAGCGTCGTCCATGCTCTGGGCTCGCTTGGCAGCTTGCGCTGCAACGTCGCTAAAAGTGGCGATTTGCCTTTCACAGACTTCCCGAATTTTCTGCGTGCTTTCTTGAGTCTGATCCGGAAATTCGGATAAGCGTGACTCGAGATCGAGCATGGCCACTTCGAGTTGTTCGGACGCCTGGGTCGCCGCATCGGTCACCTGCTCGACCGTAGCAGCGAGTTTTTCTGCGATGTCGTCCACATTGTCGGCAGATTGCAACAAGTGCTCCTGCATTTCCGAAAGATGCGTGTCGAGGCTTTGCTTCGCCGCTTTTGCGGTGTCCCGCGCTACCAAGCCGGATTTCTCAAGACTGGTTTGAAGGTTTGCCGCATGTTGTTCGAGATTGCGACGAACTTCATCCAATACGCTATCGGCCGCTTGACCCGCCTGTTCAATCTTTTCGACAATGGCGCGGGCGCGCTCATCAAATACCGCTCCCGCCTCTTCGGCAGTCCGTTTTGCCGCCTCTGAGGCGGTTGTCAACGCATCGGTCACCTGTTTGCCGGTATCACGAATGCTCCTGGCGCGGGCGACAAAGGTGTCGCTTGCAATTGTCGAATCGGCGACTGCGCTCTCGATTGCGGATCGTAGGCCGGCGGCCGATTGAACCAGACTTGTTTCAATGCGTTGACCTTCTGATGTGGCGAACTCGCCGATTTCGCTAAAAAGGCGTTTTTGCTCTCGAAGCATTTCGTCAAGTCGTGTGTTTTCACTCGACAATTCTGCGGTGGCGGTTTGCAGTGACGTTCGCTGCCTATCGTAGCGATCGGTCACCAGGCCTGCTTGTTCCAGGGCCCTGTCCGACGCCGCTTCCAGCCTTGAGACCTGTTCGGCCAGCTTTTCGCTGGCATGTTGTGAAGTCTCAACGGCGGTTCGCGCCGTGCCCTCCAGCGACGTGGTTTGACTTTCGAGCAAAGTCGAAGTTTGCCTGAGCTGTTGTTCGGTCTTTTCCAAACCCTCGAGCTTTTGCGCCAGCGCCTGCCCGATTTCCAACTTCTTGGCGTCCAATAAAGCTGAAATATCCTCACCTACTTGCTTGATCGAATGGGCCGTGAGGGCGCCTCTTTCACTCAGGCGGTGGGTA
>SMXP01000015.1 GCA_004356335.1 Alphaproteobacteria bacterium
CAAAAAACCCGACCATATTTATCTGATTGATGGTTCGACTTTCATTTTTCGTGCCTATCACGCTTTGCCGCCGCTTCCCCGCAACAGCGACGGGCTACCCTTGGGTGCCGTGGCCGGCTTTTGTAATATGCTTTACAAACTCTTGAAAGAAACCAAGCAAGGTGACAAACCGACACATTTTGCGGTCATATTAGATCACTCAGGCAAGTCGTTCCGAAACGAGATTTATCCCGATTACAAAGCGCACCGGCCGCCGACACCGGAAGATCTGGTGCCGCAATTCCCGCTCATTCGGGATGCCGTGCGCGCCTTCAATGTGGCTTGTATTGAAAAGGAAAACTACGAGGCCGACGATTTAATTGCGACTTACGCCACTCTGGCAGCAAAAATCGGTACGCAAGTGACCATCGTATCGAGCGATAAGGACCTCATGCAACTAGTTGGGGGACGGATCAATATGCTCGATACCATGAAGAACCGACATATCGGTCCGTCGGAGGTCGAAGAAAAATTTGGCGTACCGCCGGATAAAGTGATTGAAGTTCAAGCGCTTGCCGGTGACTCGGTGGACAACGTGCCGGGTGTGCCGGGCATCGGCGTGAAGACAGCCGCCGAACTGATCAACAAGTATGGCGATCTCGATACGTTGCTTGACCATGCAGAGGAGATCAAGCAGCCGAAACGCCGGCAAAATCTTATCGAATATGCCGAGTTGGCGCGGTTGAGTTTGCAATTGGTGACACTTAAGAGCGATCTTGAGATCGAGGTGCCGCTTAACGAACTCATCATCAAAGAGCCGGATCCCGAAACCCTTTTCGGTTTTTTGGCCGATATGGAATTCAATACCCTGGCCCGACGCATTGCGGCGGCCATGGATATAGCGGATGTCGGCGCCCTTCTCGCGCCCCGGGAAAGCCAACCGAAGGCCCGCACACATACGCCTAAGGCTCGAAAAACAAACGGAAAATCGGACACGCCCTCGATTCCCAGGGTCGATAGTCCGTTTGATGTCACCGCCTACGAAACAGTGACGACGTGGCCTGATCTTGATCGATGGATCGACGCCGCACGGGATGCCGGCGCGGTTGCGGTGGATACGGAAACCACATCGCTGGATGCCATGGGCGCGTCCCTTGTCGGGATTTCTCTATCCATCGTGCCCGGGCAGGCCTGCTATATCCCGTTAGGTCATGGCAAGGTAGCCGCCGGCGAGCTTGATCTCGACAATGATGAAAGCAATATCGAACAATTGCCGCTCGACAAAGTGATTAGGCGTTTAAGGCCGCTTCTCGAAGATCCAGCCGTTCTTAAGATTGGTCAAAATATCAAATACGATTTTGTGATCTTGGCCCGTCACGGCATTCGTCTTACGCCGATCGACGATACCATGCTGTTATCCTATGTGCTTGAAGCGGGGCTGCATTATCATGGAATGGACGAATTATCTCAACTTCACCTCGGACACAAACCTATTCCGTATAAGGAAATTGCCGGCAGCGGAAAGAAGCAAATCACGTTCGACCAGGTGCCCATCGACAAGGCCACGGAATACGCCGCCGAGGATGCGGATGTAACCGGCCGGCTTCACCGCGTGTTGAAACCGCAGCTTGCCGAAATGCATCGCGCCGGTGTCTATGAGACATTGGAAAGACCGCTGATTCCGGTGTTGGCGGATATGGAGATGGCGGGCATTAAAGTCGATCGGACGGTACTGGCCCGCCTGTCCGCCACGTTTGCCGAACGAATGGAACAGCTTGAGAGCGAGGCCCATAGCCAAGCGGGAGAGCGTTTCAATCTGGGATCGCCCAAGCAATTGGGCGAAATATTGTTCGACAAAATGAGCATTGAAGGCGCTAAGAGGACCAAAACGGGGGCCTATGCTACCGGCGCCGACATCCTCGAGACGCTGGCAGCGGCAGGGCACGACCTGCCGCGGACAGTTCTCGACTGGCGACAATTATCGAAATTGAAAAGCACCTATACGGATGCCCTAACGGAATTCATCAATCCGGATACCGGTCGAATCCATACGTCATTCTCGCTTGCCGCCACATCGACGGGACGGCTTTCGTCAAGCGACCCCAATCTTCAGAACATTCCCATACGGACGGATGAAGGCAGACAAATTCGCACCGCTTTCATCGCCGAGGAAGGACATGAACTGATTTCGGCGGACTATAGTCAGATAGAGTTGAGAATTCTTGCGCATATGGCTGATATCGGCGCGCTTAAACAAGCATTTGCCGATGGCCTGGACATTCATGCCATGACCGCCAGCGAAATCTTCGGTGTGCCTATTGAGGGGATGGATGCGATGACGCGGCGCCGCGCTAAAGCGATCAACTTCGGGATTATTTACGGAATTTCCGCCTTTGGCCTTGCCAACCAATTATCGATCCCGCGCTCGGTGGCACAAAGCTATATCGATTCTTATTTCGAGCGCTTTCCGGGTATTCGGAATTATATGGAAGATACCAAAGCGTTTTGCCGCGAGCACGGTTATGTCAATACCTTGTTCGGACGGCGCATTCATCTTCCCGAGATCAAATCCAAAAATTCCGCCCAGCGGTCTTTTGTAGAGCGCGCCGCCATTAACGCGCCCATACAAGGCACCGCGGCTGATGTTATCCGGCGCGCCATGGTGCGTATTCCCAAAGCGCTGCAGGGCGCCGGCCTCAAGGCGAAAATGCTGTTGCAAGTGCATGACGAGCTGATATTTGAAGCCCCGACAAAGGAGGTTGCCAAATGCGCCGTTGTGGTCAAAGAGATTATGGAAAAAGCCAGCTTACCGGCGCTTGATCTGACGGTGCCGCTGACGGTCGACACCGGAAGCGCAAAGAACTGGGCCGCGGCACACTAGGGTCTTTCCGGTTTTGATGGAATCAAAACCGGACCCTAAGGTGTTGTTTTGTCGTGTTTCCGGACGGAAAACCGGTATCCACTTTTCCTGGAAACACTCTAAGGATCCAGAAAGCGCCACGACCCGAGCCGTCAATCGTCCAAATCCCAAATATTGCTCTGGTGATCGGGTATTCCGGGAAGTTCCGACAGCGCCCGCGGGGTATAACAGCGTTCAAGCGCCGTCACCTCCTCCGGCGTCAGGACCATATCGATGGCGCTCACCGCTTCGTCTATATGGTGAAGCTTTGTCGCGCCGATTAACGGGGCGGTCACACCCGGCGCTTGGAGCAGCCAGGCAATGGCAAGTTGGGCCGGCGATTTTTGTTTCCGTTTGGCCAGACTTGCTAGATCCGCCAGGATCGGGTCCTGGCCGACGCCGTAAAGTGTATCCGCCACATCATCGACGACGGCGCGTGGTGACTCATGCTGTGGGCGTGGCATGCCGGCCCGGGCAAGACGGCCGCGCGCAAGCGGGCTCCACGGCAACACAGCGATCCCCTGGTCCATGCAAAGGGGAATAAGGTCCCGCTCATCTTCCCGATGTAACAGATTGTAATGCACTTGCATGGACGAAAAACCCGTCCAGTGACTTAGCTTTGCGGTAAAATGGGCCTTGCCAAGCTGCCAGGCACGCAAATTAGTCGCGCCCAGATATCGAACTTTGCCGGCTTCGACAATATGGTGCAACGCTTCCATGGTTTCTTCGATGGCCGTATCCGGATCCCATAAATGGATTTGAAGAATGTCGACATAATCGGTTTGCAAGCGCGTGAGGGCATGGTCAATGGCTGACAATATGTTGTTACGCGACAAACCCATGAGACTTGGATCTTTGCCGCCGGGATATCCAATCTTGGTGGAGATAACCACGTCGTCGCGTCGAAACGACTCTTTGATGAATTGGCCGACCAGCTTTTCACCGCGCCCGTGAGAATAGACATTGGCCGTGTCAAAGAAATTGATGCCAAGATCAAGCGCCCGATCGAGCAAGACGCGACTTTCTTTGGGATTGAGAATCCAAGGACGCCATGCATCGGATCCGAAGCTCATACAGCCTAGGCCGATGCGGGAGACCTTGAGATCGGTTGTGCCGAGTTGGACGTAATCCATAGGCCGTTCTTAGAGTACGTTAGGGATGCCATCTTTTGTCAACGCACTCTAGCCCCGTGCCTCTTGGTTGGTAACAACATTTGGTTTAGATTAACAACTTATCTTTGATGAAGGAGCGGGCCATGGAATTGCGACAGATTCAACATTTTTTGGCGGTCGTCGATCTCGGCAATTTTCATCGTGCCGCCGAAAAAGTGAATCTAACGCAGCAAGCCGTGTCTAAAAGTGTGCGCCAATTGGAAAACCGTCTTGGCGTAAGACTTTTAAACAGAGACCGTCAATCCTTATCACCGACGCCGTTCGGCGAATTGCTGCTGCCTCATGCCCGAGCCGTTGACGCCGAAATTCGTCAATTCATGCGCAGTCTGAACGCCCAACTGGGCGTCGATCAAGACGTCGTGCGGATCGGGGCAACGCCGACCCCGATTCAGGAATTATTACCCAAAGCGATTAAACGCACACTCGGCCGACGTCCTAAGCAGCGCTTTCACATTGAGCGTGGCTATTTCGATCGCCTAGCGAGCCGTCTTTTGAGCGGCGATGTGGATATCGTTGTGTCGACGGAACCGGAATCGAAACCGGATCCACTGATTGAAATGGAGGAACTGCTCCAGGATTCCAATGTGGTCATCGTGCGCCAAGGGCATCCGCTGAGCGCACAGGCATCGGTCAAACTGCTTGATTTGCTCGATTATTCTTGGATCACCATTATTAACCTTGAAAAAGCGGAAATGGGGCTGAAGCGCCTATTCGCGGATCCCAAGTTAAAATCCCCCATGCCGGCGATTGTCTCCGGCTCCATTGTTTTTGCCGTCAACTGGCTGCTGGAAACAGAGTTCATTTCGATTTTGCCGCGCCGGTTGGTGTCGCGTGAAATCGACGATGGGCGGCTGGTTGAATTGCCGGTCGCGGCGCCCCATCCGAAATGGCCCATCGTTCTGGCCTATCGGCGTAATTCGACCCGTTCAGCGGCGACTCTCGCCCTAATCGATGAGTTGAGAGCGGTTGCCATCGATTTGGTCAAATGACCCATGATAAGGACCCAAAGAGGCAAGATTTGCCTTAATGTCGTCCAATTGGCCGGCAAGACTGATGTGATAGAGCGTTTTCATAAGTCAACTGATCCTGGAAATGCTCTAGACCCCCGTTCACAATTCATTGAATCAGGGAACGGGGGTCTAGGTTTGTTATTGGTCGCGCATTCGAACCCAAAAACCGCGTACACTTTTTGTGAATGCGCTCTAGTATGTAGATCCGTAATCGAGCGCGCCGCGCCGACGGTCAGACAGGGGCTTTAGGAAATCAATGGCTACCATCGCACTTGTGGATGATGACCAAAATATCCTCACTTCCGTGAGCATTCTTTTGGAAAATGAAGGCTACAATTTGAGGACTTATGAAGACGGCGCTACGGCGCTGGCCGCTCTGACGGAGGATCTACCCGATTTGGCGATCCTCGACATCAAAATGCCGCGAATGGACGGTATGGAATTGTTGCGCCGCTTGCGCCAGAAGAACGACCTTCCCGTGATCTTTTTAACCTCTAAGGACGAGGAAATAGATGAAGTTTTAGGCCTGCATATCGGCGCCGACGATTTCATTCGCAAGCCTTTTTCCCAACGCTTGTTGCTGGAGCGCGTTAAGGCTGTGTTGCGCCGTGCTGAACGGAAAAAAAGCGATGAAGAGGGCGAAGAAGAAAAACAGGTCATAACCCGCGGCAAGCTTGGTCTGGACCCGTTGCGCCATGAATGCACGTGGCAGGGCAAACCCGTCGCATTGACGGTTACCGAATTTCTCATTCTGCAAGCGCTGGCCCAGCGTCCCGGTTACGTCAAGAGTCGCGATCAACTTATGGACGCGGCCTATGACGACCAAATTTACGTAGATGACCGCACGATCGACAGCCACATTAAACGCCTGCGTAAAAAGTTCAAATTAGTTGACGATGATTATGACGCAATCGAAACGTTGTATGGTGTCGGGTATCGTTACAAGGACGCCTAACGGCTCAGGGTGCCAGGTTGTCTAGAGCGCATTGACAAAAAGTGTACGCGGTTTTTGGGTTCGAATGCGCGACCAATAACAAATCTAGACCCCCGTTGCCTGATTCAATGAATTGTGAATGGGGGTCTAGCATTGATCGCAAGGGAGCTGCCTTGACGGGCCCGCCCGGATTTCCAAACAGCACCGCACCCGAACCAGCCGATTTGCAGGAAGCGGGTAAGGTCATAGATACATTGCGCGAAACTGAGGAAGCGCCGCCGTCTATCGTCGCTCATCCTGCCGAACGAAATTCAGCGGTCCGACCTTCCGGCTGGCCACGTTTTTCCCTTCTCGCTATTTTGATTGGAGGGATTAATCTCATTGCTCTCATCATCCTAATGACGGGCGTTCTCTATGTGAATCAGCGAAGCGAAAATCTTATTGCGGC